>CAJXND010000006.1 GCA_913056385.1 uncultured Ectothiorhodospiraceae bacterium | reverse complement strand
CATCAGAGCGAAGGTTAAAAACCAATAGCCAGAGGCCGCCGAGAGCTGCGCAGCGGTCGCGCCAATATCTGCCTGCAAGGGGGCTGCCAAAACGGCCAGAAATGCCCGATAAAATTGGGACAAGACATAGGCAAAAGTCAAAATTATCAATGTCGCGCGCATGGCAATCTCCAATCTGAAGCTGTGGTGCCATGGCTTGCTGGCTGGGTAAAGCCAGAAGTGATGACTTGTGCAGATTGGCCGGCAGAGCTAGCCTTTGGCCAGACACAGCAAAAGGCGTAACAAGAATGGATTTTTCAGGGCAAACAGTGTTGATAACCGGCGCAAGCCGCGGCATTGGAGCGGCGGCGGCTGAACATTTTGCAACCCTTGGGGCGCAGGTGGTTTTGACGGCTCGTTCTGAGGCTGAACTGGCGAAATTGGCAGAGAAAATTGGGTCAAAAGCGCTGGCGATCGCCTGCGATATTGCCGATTTTGCACAGGTGCAGGCGGCTGTTGATCAAACTGTGGCGCGCTTCGGTCGTCTTGATATTGTCGTCAACAACGCAGGAATGCTCTTGCCTGTGCATCGAATGGCGGATTTCGAAGCCGCCGATTGGGACCGGGTGATTGATGTGAATGTTAAAGGTGTCTTTTACATGATGAAGGCGGCCCTGCCGATCATGACGGCACAGGGGGGCGGGACGATCCTCAATATTTCGTCCGGTGCGGCCTATGGGGTGCTGGAAGGCTGGAGCCATTACTGCGCCTCTAAGGCTGCGGTGCTGCAATTGACCCGCTCTGGCCATGCTGAATATGGCGATCAAGGCATTCGCTGTTTGGGGTTGAGCCCTGGCACTGTGGCGACGCAGATGCAGGTTGAGATCAAAGCCACCGGGGTTAATCCGGTCAGCCAATTGGAGCTGTCTGACCACATTGCGGCCTCCGATGTGGCGCAGGCGATTGCCTATCTCTGCGGGCCCGGCGGCGCGGACTATGCGGGGGAATATTTCCATCTGCGTGAACCCGCCTCGCGCGCTTTGGTTGGACTGCCACCCAGATAGGTCGCTGATGAGGTAAGGGGCGCAGGTTTAGAGCTCCGCTCCGGCGGTCCACTCGCCCCATTTCATCAGCGCATTGGCCCCAAGCCACAGCAGATAGGCCGAGCCGGCCAGCGTAAGCCCGGTGAACAGCGTTTCCCGGGTGGCGATCAAAGTGGCCAGACCGAGCGCCGTTGCGAGCGCGTATACCCCCACGCCAAGGCCGTGACTGAGCGCGGTGGCCAGGCCGCCCCTGCGCCCGCCCGCTACCGTGTTGCGAATGACCACGGCCAGGCTGGGCCCGGGCGACATGGCGCCAAGCAGGCAGATGCCAAGTAGCGAGAGCCAGGCAGCCAGTGTCATGGGCAGGGCATGCGATGCCGCCGGATCGGCTCAGCCTCGACTGGCCGCCATCGTGAGCGATACGGAGTCGGAAAACCGCAGGGCATGCGGCTTGTCGACCTCGACTTCGACATGCTGCGCCGGGTTGTGCGCCATCACCATCTCGACAAGGTCATTGACCAGCTTTTCGAGCAGCAAAAAGCGGTTGTCCTCGACATGCGCGATCACCTGCTTGGTGATGGTCTTGTAGTCGAGCGCCTCGGCCACCTCATCGCCGCGCGCGGCGGGCAGGGCGTCATAGTCGATGCGGATGTTGACCACCACGTCCTGGCGCTTGCGCTGCTCCTCGTCGTTAAAGCCGATGAAGGTGCGCAGGCGCAGATCCTTGATGTGGATCTGCGACAGGGGTCGGTCGAGCCCGTCGCTCATGCGGGCCGCCGCCGGATCAGCTGCAGGAACTCGTTGCGGGTGGATACCGACTCGCGGAAGGTGCCCAGCATGACCGATGAGCTCATCTCGGCGTTCTGCTTGCTCACGCCACGCATCATCATGCACATGTGCTGGGCATCCATCTGCACGGCAACGCCCCGGGCTCCGGTGACCCGCTGCAGGGCCTCGGCAACCTCGCGCGCCAGGTTTTCCTGGATCTGCAGGCGCCGCGCAAACATATCGACAATGCGGGCGATCTTGGACAGGCCGATCACGCGGCCGTCGGGGATGTAGCCGACCTGCGCATGGCCAAAAAACGGCAGCACATGGTGCTCGCACAGCGAGTAGAATTCGATGTCGCGAACAATCACCATTTCGTCATTGTCGGACTCGAACATCGCCTCATTGACGAGCTCATCCAGCGACTGCTGATAGCCCTGCGTGAGAAATTCCATGGCGCGGGCGGCCCGATAGGGCGTCTTGGCCAGACCCTCGCGCTCGACGTCTTCGCCGAGGCCGCGGATGATCTGCTCGAAATGGTGGTCCAGATCGGGATTCATCAACGATCTCCATTCGGATGGTTTATTGCCCCGGTTCAAGAGGCAGGACCGATCAATTCTACACTGGCACGACAGAAAAACGACCCAGAGGGTGTCGATTGATGCGATTGATGGGAGTAATTCGCTGGCTGCCCTGGCGCTGGCTGCTCCGCCGGGCGGCGCGCTCGCAGGGGTTTCTGGATCCGCTGGCGCTAATGGCGCGGCTGCGCCGCTTTGGCCAGCCCTCGGAGGTGGCCGAGCCCATCGAGCTGCTGCGCGCCGGGATGGTGTTTCATGCCCGGGGGCTGGTGAACACGCGGGTCATTCAGCACAACCTCGACTGGGTGTGGCCGTACTGGATCGAGCAGCAGTTTGACCCGACCAGCCGGGCCTTTCTGCCGCGGGCATTCAGCATTACCCATGTCAACCTCACGCATCGGAACTGGACGGCCGTGGGGCGGCCCGACTGTGCGGCGCTCCCCATCGTCGATCCGCGCGGCCTGCTCACCGCGCTCGACGATGGCTGGTCGCTCGATGCCTGGGTGCTCGGGCCTGATGGCCGGGCCCTCTACCCCTCGCGAGCGGGCACTGCCGTCCAGCAGGTCGAGGGGGGCGGTGATGATCTGGTGGTGGTCACGCGCGTCGAGGGCCACGGGATGACCCTGACGGCCCGCGCCCGAGTGGAGCGCGACGGCAGCCGGCATTATCTGGTGGCCGAGTACCAGGCTCACAGCAACGCCGATGCGCGCCTTGCCATTGCCCTGCGGCCCTACAACCCCGAGGGCATCAGCTTTGTCCGGCGGATCCGCAGCGACGCAACGGCCGGGGACGGCTGGCGCTGGCGGGTCTACGACGACGAGCCGGGGAGCCATCCGACCGCTATCGAGTTTGCGCAGCGACCGGACGCCTGGCTTGCCTCCGACTACGAACACGGCGATGTCGCGCTGCCGGCCGCTCGCGGTGATGGCGAGATACCCGCTCCGGGTGAGGCGGTGGACTGCGAGACCGGGTTGGTAACCGCCGTGGCACTGTTTGACCTGGCCGCCAGCACGCCGCGCTCGGTCCGTCTGCGCATCCCCTTGCCGGCACATGCCAGCGCCTCGGTGGCACAGACCTGGGGCGAGGCACTGGCTGGTGCGGCGCAGCTGGAGGCACCCGATGCCCGCGCCGTCAGTCTGTACAACGCCGCCCTGAAAACCCTTCTCCAGCACTCGGTCGAGGATATCTACCCCGGGCCGTATACCTATCGGCGGTTCTGGTTTCGGGATGCCGCGTTCATCATTCACGCGCTGTTACATGTCGGTTTTGTGGATCGGGCGGGACGGGCGCTTGCGCATTTCCCCCAGCGCCAGACCCGGGCAAGCGGCTATTTCCACAGTCAGGAGGGCGAGTGGGATGCCAACGGCCAGGCCCTGTGGATTGTGGCGCGCTACCACGCCCTGACGGGTGCGCTGCCGCCGGGTGCAAGCCGTACCGAGTGGCTGCGCGTGATTCGGCGCGGTGCCGAGTGGGTGCAGCGCAAGCGCCTGCCAAGCGACACGGGCCGCCCCGAGGCGGGCCTGCTCCCGGCCGGGTTCAGTGCCGAGCACCTGGGGCCCAACGACTATTACTACTGGGACGACGATTGGGCCGTCGGCGGGCTTGAGGCGGCAGCCGGCCTTGCGCTGGCCGAGGGCGAGGCGGAGCTGGCGGACTGGATGCGTGCCGAGGCAGGCGATCTGGCGGCCTGCATCGAGCGGGCCCAGGCCGCCGATGCCCGGCGCCTTGGCGTGACGGCCATCCCCGCATCACCCCTTCGGCGGATGGATGCGGGGGCCATCGGCTCGCTTGTCCCCGGCTACCCGCTCCAGCGGGCCGCGCCGGATGATCCCGAATTGCTTGGCACGGTGGACTACCTGCTCGAGGCGCATCGGGTGCACGGTGGTTTCTTCCAGGAGATGATTCATTCGGGCGTCAACGCCTATCTGACCCTGCATCTGGCCCAGGTGCTGCTGCGCGCCGAAGACCCGCGCGGGCTCGAGCTGATTGACGCCGTGGCCGGATTGGCCACGTCGACCGGGCAGTGGCCCGAGGCCATTCACCCCGGCACGCTCGGTGGCTGCATGGGCGATGGCCAACACGTGTGGGCGGCCGCCGAGTGGGTGGCGATGATGCGCAATGCCTTCTGCCGGGAGGAGGACAGGCGGCTGGTGCTGGGCGCTGGCATTCCGCCGCGCTGGCTGGTGCCCGGTAACCGGCTCTCGTATGGGCCCACGCCCACGGTGCTGGGGGCGGTGAGCGTGTTCATACGCCCGGCGGCAACGGGCGCGCATACCGTGGAATGGTCGATTGACGGTGCCGATCCCGATGGCGTCAGAATTGCGCTGCCGGGCCGGGATGCGCTGGAGGTAAGCGGTCATGCGCGCTCGGTGAAACTGCCGGAGGCGCCGTTGTGAACATCGTCATGATGACCAATACCTTTACACCCCATGTGGGGGGCGTTGCCAACTCGGTGGCGGCGTTTACCGAGGCCTATCGCGATCGTGGCCACCGGGTGCTGGTGGTGGCACCGGTTTTTCCGGACATGCCCGCCCACGAGCCCGATGTGGTGCGCATACCGGCCATCCAGAACTTCAACGGCAGCGATTTCTCGGTGGTGCTGCCGGTGCCGGGCCGGCTGGATGAGGCCCTGGACGCCTTCGCCCCCCAGATCATCCACGCCCATCATCCGTTTCTGATCGGCTCGACGGCGCTGCGGGTGGCAGCGGAGCGTGACTGTCCACTCGTGTTTACCCATCACACCCTGTACGAGGCCTACACGCACTATGTGCCGGGGGACTCGGCGGCCCTGAAGCGCTTTGTCGTGGAGCTCTCGACGAGCTATGCAAACAGCTGCGATGCGGTATTTGCGCCGAGCGAGAGTGTGGCCACGCTCCTGCATGAACGCGGTGTCGAGGCGCCGGTCGCCGTGGTGCCCACGGGCATCGATGCGGCGGCGTTTGCCAATGGCGATGGCGCGGCCTTTCGCGCGCAGCAGGGCATTCCCGCCGACGCGCCGGTTATCGGCCATGTCGGCCGGCTGGCCGAGGAGAAAAACCTGGATTATCTGGCGCGCGCCATGGTGCAGGCGGCGCAGACCGATGAGACGGTGCATTGCCTGGTGGTGGGTGACGGGCCGGCGGCAGCGCCGATCGATGCCCGCTTTGCCGAGGCCGGGCTTGAGGCGCGCCTGCATCGGCCGGGGTCGCTGCATCTTCCCGGGCTGGCCGATGCCTATGCCGCCATGGATGTGTTTGGCTTTGCCTCGCATACCGAAACCCAGGGCATGGTCCTGGCCGAGGCCATGGCGGCGGGCGTGCCCGTGGTCGCGCTGGATGCTCCCGGGGCGCGCGAGGTGGTCAACGGCCGCAACGGGCGTTTGCTGCCGGCGACGGCCACCACCGAGGCCTTCGCGGCCGCGCTGGGGCAATGCCTGCAGGCCGACGAGGCGGCCCGGCGTGCCCGGCGCGAGGCCGCGGCCGAGACAGCGCGGGCCTACTCCCGCGAGCGCTGCGCGGCACTTGCGCTGGGGCATTACGCCGATTGCCTGAGCGCCGAGCGGGTTGCCGAGTCGGGTGCCCGGGCGGCATCGCGCGATACCGCGCGCGACACTTGGCATGGGAGCCTGCGTCGGGTGCAGGCGGAATGGGCGGTCATTCGCAGCATGGCCCGCGCCGCAGGGCGGGCATTGGGCGGTGACGATACGGCCTCGCCTGCCGACTGATCGGCCGGGGGCGCGGCGGTTGCCTGGCGGGTGTCACCGGGTCGGCGTAGCCTGCTCGCGAGGTACATGGGTTTACACACAGCGGGAGAGCGCACATGGGCCTTTTGGTCGACGGCGTCTGGCATGACAACTGGTATGACACGGAATCCACCGGCGGGCGCTTTGAGCGGCCCGACACGGTGTTTCGGGGCTGGATCGACCCCAACGGCGACCATCCACCGGCCTCGGGGCGGTACCACCTGTATGTCTCCCTCGCCTGTCCCTGGGCCCACCGTACCCTCATCGTCCGCGCGCTAAAGGGCCTTGCGGCGCATATTGATGTCTCGGTGGTCCATCCGTACATGGGCAAGGGCGGCTGGCATTTTGCGGCCGACTACCCCGGGGCCACCGCCGAGCCGCTTTATGGCCTTGAGTATCTGCATCAGCTGTATCAACGGGCCGATCCGCACTACACGGGACGCGTCACCGTGCCCGTGCTGTGGGATCGCGAGCGCGAGACCATCGTGAGCAACGAATCCGCCGATCTGGTGCGCATGCTCAACCGGGGCTTTGATGACCTGCCGGGGGTGAACGCCGGGCTGGATCTGTATCCGGCGGCCCTGGCGGATGCAATCGATGGCCTGAACACGCGCATCTATCATGCGGTGAACAACGGGGTGTACAAGGCAGGTTTTGCCACCGCCCAGGACGCTTACGAAGAGGCGGTCGGCGAGCTCTTTGCGGCGTTGGACGAGCTCGAGGCCCGGCTGGGCGAGCAGCGCTATCTCACCGGCGCGGCCATTACCGAGGCCGACTGGCGGCTCTTTACCACCCTGGTGCGTTTTGACGCCGTCTATGTGGGGCATTTCAAGTGCAACCTGCGCCGTATCGACGACTATCCGCATCTCTCGGGCTATTTGCGCGACCTCTACCAGCAGCCGGGCATTGCCGGCACGGTCAGCCTGGATCACATCAAGCGCCACTATTACACCAGCCACCCCATGATCAATCCGACCGGCGTGATTCCGGCCGGCCCGGTGCTCGATTTCGAGGCGCCGCACGGACGGGGTGCGTGATACCATTGGCGGGATGACCACCAAGTCAGTGTCCAGCGCCAATGTGCAGGCCCGCGAGACGGGCGATGCGCGACTGCCCACGCAATGGGGCCAGTTCTGCATTCATGGCTTTGAGGATGCCCATGGCAGCGAGCATGTGGCGCTGGTGATGGGCGACCCGGCGGCGGCCGAGGCGCCGTTGGTAAGGGTCCACTCCGAATGCCTTACCGGCGATGCGCTGTTCAGCCAGCGCTGCGACTGTGGCCCGCAGCTCGAGGCCGCCATGCGGCGCATCGGCGAGGCCGGCACCGGCGTGGTGGTGTATCTGCGCCAGGAAGGCCGGGGCATTGGCCTGCTCAACAAAATCCGCGCCTACGGGGTGCAGGATCGCGAGGGCGCCGATACCATCGAGGCCAACGAGGCCCTTGGCTTTGCCCCCGATGCCCGCGACTACGGCGTGGCAGCGGCCATGCTCCAGGCCCTTGGTGTCACGCGCCTGCGCCTGCTCACCAATAATCCGCAGAAGGTCCACGGCCTGGCTGCGGCCGGGATCGAGGTGCTCGAGCGCCTGCCGCTCCTCGCCGGCCGCAATCCCCACAACCACGCCTATCTCGAGACCAAGGCCGCCCGCTTCGGGCATCATTTCGAACGTGACTGATCGCGAACTGCCCGCGGCTTGACCCCTGTCAGAAACCGTTGGGGGCACCTGTCGTCCAATCCCTGTAGCATTTGCAGACTATTGATCAAAAGCGGGTCGGAGCGAGCGACGCGGTGAATCTCAAGTCTTATCTCATAGCCCTGTCCATGGCCCTGTTGCTGGGGGTCTGGATGCTGAGCGGGCAGTTCGGTGTTGCCGACTCTCCGGCCGATACGGCGGGCGCGGCCGATGCGCGCGAGGCCATGACCGTGCAGGTCACCGCGGTGGAGGCCGAGCCGGTGCAGCGCTTTCTTGAAAACCAGGGCGATACCCATGCCGATGAGGATGTGCGTCTGCGCGCCGAGACCGCCGGGCGCGTGGTTGAGGTGGCGGTTGACGAAGGCGATCGGGTGGCGGCCGGTGACCTCATCCTCCGGCTTGCCATGAATGACCGCGAACCCCGTCGCGCCGAGGCCGAGGCGCGCGTGGCTCAGGCCACGGCCGATTTCGAGGCGGCCCGACGCCTGCAGGGCGAGGGCTATCAGTCGCAGGTGGCGGTCAACCAGGCCCGGGCGGCCCTCGAAGCGGCCCGCGCCCAGCTCGCCGCGATTACCGAGGAGATCGCCAACACCCGGATCGAGGCGCCCGTGGCGGGTGTGATCGAGGAGCGCCCCGCGGCTGTGGGCGACTACCTGGCGGTGGGGGATGAGGTGGCACGCCTGCTCGATGCCGACCCGCTGATCGCCGTGGCCAATGTGGCCCAGCAGGATATTCGCAGGGTGCAACTGGGCCGCGAGGCCCGGGTTGAGCTTGCCACCGGCGACGTCCTCGAGGGCGAGGTAACCTACATCGCGTCGGCCGCGGAATCCGGCTCGCGAACCTTTCGGGTAGAGGTCACCGCAGCCAACCCGGAAGGACTGCCTGTGGGGGTAAGTGCCACTGTGCAGATCCCTCTCGCCCCGCTCGAGGCGCATTTTGTCAGCCCGGCCTGGCTGTCGCTGGAAGATAGCGGGCAGGTGGGCATCAAGGCGGTGGATGCCGGCGATCGCGTTGTCTTTCACCCGGTCGAGATTGTTCGGGCCGAGCGCGATGGTGTGTGGGTGAGCGGACTGCCCGACTCGCTGCGCATCATTACCGTGGGCCAGGGGTTTGTGCGCCCGGGTGAGCCGGTGCAGCCAATGGCGGGTGAGGGCGAGCTGCCCGATACCGCCTCGGCAGCAGGCCGTCCGCCCACGGCACAGGCGCCGGCGCAGGCGCAGTCGGAGCGCTGAGCCCGATGCGCACGCTCATCAACGCCGCCTTCAGTCGCAGCCGCTCGGTCACTTTTGTCCTGCTGCTGGTCGTGGGACTGGGGCTCATGGCCTATCAGGACATCCCCAAGGAGGCCGAGCCCGACGTCAATATCCCCGTGATCTACGTGTCGATGGCCTACGAGGGGATCTCGCCCGAGGATGCCGAGCGGCTGCTGGTGCGCCCGATGGAGCGCGAGCTCTCGGGCATTGAGGGGCTGGCCGAGATCAAGGGCACGGCCACGGAGGGATTTGCCTCGGTCACCCTCGAGTTCGATGCCGGTTTTGATGCCGATCGTGCGCTCGATGACGTGCGCGAGGGCGTTGATATTGCCAAGTCGGAGCTGCCGCAGGGGGCCGAGGAGCCACGGGTCAACGAGGTCAACGTGGCGCTCTTCCCGGTGCTCACCGTGGCTCTGTCGGGGCCGGTGCCCGAGCGGGCCCTGCTTGATACCGCCGAGGCGCTGCAGGACGAAATCGAATCCCTCAGTGGCGTGCTCGAGGCCGATATTGGCGGCAATCGCGAGGAGCTGCTCGAGGTGGCGGTCGATGACCGCGTGATGCAGACCTACGATGTCTCCTACGCCGATCTGTTCAACCTGGTCGATCGCAATAACCGTCTGATTGCCGCGGGTGCGCTCGATACCGGGGCCGGGCGGCTGTCGGTCAAGGTCCCCGGCGTTATCGAGGATATGAACGATGTCCTCAGCCTGCCGGTCAAGGTGGCCGATGATCGGGTGGTCACCTTTGGCGATGTGGCCAGCGTGCGCCGTACCTTCAAGGACCCGGATGAATTTGCCCGCATCAATGGCGAGCCGGCGGTCACGCTGGAGGTCTCAAAGCGGGTCGGCGCCAATATCATCGAGGTCAACCGGCAGGTGCGCGCCATTGTCGAGCGCATGCGCACACAGTGGCCGGCGGCGCTCGACGTTACCTATCTGCAGGATCGCTCCGAGGACATCCGCACGATGCTGCGCGATCTGCAAAACAACGTGCTGACCGCCGTGGTGCTGGTGATGATCGTGGTAGTGGCCGTTATGGGCTGGCGCCCGGCCCTGCTGGTGGGGCTGGCCATTCCCGGCGCCTTTCTGACGGGCATTCTTGCCGTGCATGCCATGGGCTACACGATGAACATCGTGGTGCTGTTCAGCCTGATCCTGGTGGTGGGCATGCTGGTGGACGCCGCCATCGTCGTGGTTGAGCTCGCCGAGCGGCGGATGACCGAGGGGTGGTCGGCGACCGAGGCCTACCGCCATGGCGCGCAGCGCATGGCCTGGCCGATTACGGCGGCAACGGTGACCACGCTGGCGGTGTTTGTGCCCCTGCTGTTCTGGGGCGGGCTGGTCGGCCAGTTCATGAAATACCTGCCCATTACGGTGATCGTGACCCTGGCGGCGTCGCTTGCCATGGCGCTTATCTTTATCCCGGTGCTGGGCGGCTGGTTTGGGCGGGCCGGCGGCCATCAGGGGGCGCATCACGAGCGGATCCGCATTGCCGAGAGCGGTGAGCTGAACCACCTGGACGGCTTTAGCGGCGGCTATGTGCGCCTGCTGCGCGGGGCCCTGCAGATGCCCGGGACGGTCGTGTTCATGCTGCTGGTGGTGGTCGTTGCCAGCTACATCGCCTATGGGCGCTTTGGCGCGGGCGTGGAGTTCTTCCCCTCGACCGAGCCGGAGTATGCGCGGGTGCAGGTCCAGGCCCGGGGTGATCTGTCGGTGTACGAAAAGGATCAGCTGGTGCGGGCCGTCGAGGCGCGTCTGGCCGGCTTTGATGAAGTGGCGTTTGTCTATGCGCGCACCTTTGCCGACCCTACCCGCACGGGCGGGCAGTCCCTGGCGCGCGATGCCATCGGGGTGGTGCAGCTTGATTTTGTCGACTGGACCCGGCGCCGGCCGGCCGCCGCCCTCGTCGAGGACATTCGCGCCGCCGTGGCCCGGATTCCGGGCATACGGGTTCAGATCACCCAGCAACAACAGGGGCCGGGCCAGGCCAAGCCGGTCGAGTTGCAGATTGCCGGCCCGCCGGATCGGCTGGAGGCCGGTGTCGAGGCGGTGCGGGCCCGCATGGACGAGCTGGGCGGCTTTGCCGATGTCGAGGATAACCGCCCGTTGCCCGGCATTGAATGGGCGCTGCGGGTGGATCGCGAGCGTGCCGCGCGTTACGGCGCCGATGTGGCGCTGGTGGGCAATGCCGTGCAACTGGTGACCAACGGTGTGCTGATCGCGGATTATCGCCCGGATGACGCCGATGACGAGGTGGACATCCGGGTGCGCTTCCCGGTGGAGCAGCGCAGTCTCGACTCGCTGGGGCAGCTTCGCGTGCCCACCCGCTACGGACAGGTCCCCGTAAGCAATTTCGTCGACTTTGTGCCAGCGCCCAAGACCGGGACATTGGAGCGAATCGATGGTCAGCGCGTCCTCACCATCAGTGCCGATGTCGAGGCCGGGCGACTGGCCGATGAACGGGTCCAGGCCCTGCGCGCGGCGCTTGCCCAGGCGCCACCCCCGGAAGGCATTCGCGTGAGCTTCAAGGGTGAGGACGAGGACCAGCGCGAGGCGCAGTCGTTTTTGTCCGCGGCCTTCGTGGTTGCCATCGCGTTAATGGGCATCATTCTTGTTACCCAGTTCAACAGCGTCTATCAAACGCTGCTGGTGCTGTCGGCCATTGTGCTGTCGAGCGCCGGCGTGCTGCTGGGACTGATGATCACCCAGCGCCCGTTCAGCATTGTCATGGGCGGCGTGGGCATGATTGCGCTCGCCGGGATCGTCGTGAACAACAACATCGTGCTCATCGACACCTACAACGCCCTGCGTGACGAGGGCATGCCCGTGCCCGAGGCCATACTGCGGACCGCTGCCCAGCGCCTGCGGCCCGTGCTGCTCACCTCGGTCACGACGGTGCTGGGCCTGATGCCCATGGTGCTCAAGCTCAACGTGGATCTGGTTTCGCGTACCATCGAGTTCAATGCGCCGTCCACGCAGTGGTGGGCGCAGCTGTCGGCCACCATTGCGGGGGGTCTGACCTTTGCGACGGTGCTCACCCTCCTTTTGACGCCCTGCCTGCTGATGCTGGGCCACAATGTGCACCAGCGTCTGGCCCGTTGGCGTCAGCGCTCCGGGTTGCTCCGGCGCACGGGCCCGGTATCCTGAGCGCGGTTCATATGGGAGGGGAGTGATGCAGCTCTATACATCGGCGACGTCGCCCTATGCCCGCCTGGTGCGGGTGGTGCTGGCCGAAAAACAGTTGATCGAGCAGGTCGAATACCACTTTGTTGACCCCTGGCAGACGCCCGCCGAGCTTTTGGCGGTGAATGCGGCCTGCCGCGTGCCCGCTCTGATCACCGAGGGTGGTGAGGCGCTCTGTGAGGCGGGGGTTATCGTGCTCTATCTGGAGCGCCGGTATCCCGAGCCGCGACTGATGGCGCGCGACACGGTGGAGTCGGTACATGCGCGCCTGGGGCTTGCGCTGAGCTGCCTCGATGCCGGCGTGGGCGTGATCACCGAGCGGCGTCATGGCGATGCCACAACGCCGCTTGCCGCCCGTCGCGCGGAGGGTCTGCAGCGCGGCGCCCGGGCCGTGGTCAAAGCCGTGGACGATGAGCGGCCCGGCGAGCCGGATCTGGGCGATCTGGCGCTTGCCGTAGTGCTGAACTGGCTCGACTACCGGTTTGCCAATGAGGTGCCCTGGCGGGACTGGGGCGGCCCGGCGGCCGCCTGGCTCGAACGCCTCAACGCGCGCCCGGCGTTTGTCGAGACTCGCCCGCCACCGACGTGAGGCCCGGCCAGACGACATCGTCCCGGGCCACACGGCGTGCCACGCTGCTCGCCGGTATGCAGGCGGTCGGCCCCATGGTGGCCGCCATCATCCCGTTCGGGGTTACCGCCGGCGTGGCGGGGCTCGATGCGGGGCTGAGTGCCGAGCTCACGATGGGCCTGTCCGTGGTGGTGTTTGCCGGGGCCTCGCAACTTGCCGCCCTGCAGCTCATTGATGCAGAGGCGGCCAGCATCCTTGTCTGGGTGACGGCCCTGCTCATCAATCTGCGCATGCTCATGTACAGCGCGCATCTCGCGCCCCACTTCCAGTATCTTCCCCTGCGTTGGCGCGCCCCCATGGCCTATCTGCTCACCGATCAGGCCTATGCGCTAACCGTTCCACGGCTCATGGCCGATGACCCGCCACCAGCCAACCACTGGTTCTATCTGGGAGTCGCTCTGCCGCTGTGGGTCGTCTGGCAGCTGGCAACCGCCTTCGGTTTCTGGGCCGGAACCGCGCTGCCGCCCAGCTGGGAGCTTGGCTTTATCGTGCCGCTGATCTTTCTGGCCCTGCTGATGCCGGCAGTCCGCACCCGCCCGTCAGCGGTGGCGGCGGCTGTGGGCGGGAGCGGCTCGGTACTGGGGCAGGCGCTACCGGCGGGGCTGGGGCTCACGCTCGGGGCGTTGGCCGGTATCGCCGCCGGCGTGCTGGCCGAGCAGTGGTGGCGGCATGATTGATCCGCTGTGGTGGCTGGTGCTGGCCATTGGTGCCGGCACGTTTTTCTGGCGGGGCTCGTTCCTGGTGTTCGGCGGTCGTTTGCGCATGCCCGAATGGGTGCGACGGGCACTCAACTATGTGCCGCCCGCGGTATTTGCGGCGCTGGTGCTGCCCGGATTGATCCGGATCGGTGAGGATGGCGGGATCGACGGGGCCCGGCTGGCGGCGGGTGTGGTGGCGGCGTTGGTGGCCTGGCGGACCCGCGGCACGCTCATGACCCTGGCGGCGGGGATGAGCGTGCTTTGGGTGCTGCGCGGTCTGGGACGGCTCTAGTAGCCGGCCTGCCTCAGTGCGAGGCGGCCAGACCGTTGCGGGCGGCCTCCCGGTCACCCAGGCGGTTGCGAATGCGCGTTACCATCGATTTGCAGGCGCCGGCAATGTAAGCGCTGCGAATGGCTTCGGCCTGACGGACGGCGGCGTCAATCTCGGCAGGAGAGAGGTCGCGATGGATCATGATGGGCACCTCGTTGCTGTCACTGTGATGGGGGTAGAGCTTACTTTGTGCCTTAAAAAAGATAATCCGGTATTCTGTCAAAGTATTGTTGCCCAAAAGGAATAGGTAAAATGGATCGCGCCGCCGAAATGCACATGTTTGTCCGGGCTGTGGAAAAGGGCAGCTTCTCGGCTGCCGCCCGTGACCTCGACCTGACGCCCTCGGCGGTCAGCAAGCAGATCCGCCGGCTTGAGGATCGGCTGGGCGTGCGGTTGTTCAACCGCACCACCCGGCGCGTGAGCCTCACCGAGGTGGGGCAGGCCTATTACGATCGCTGCTCGCGGATCATCCAGGAGATCGAGGAGGCCGAGGAGGCCGTCACGGCGCTCAACGAAAACCCGCGCGGCACACTGCGTGTAGCCGCTACGGTGGCCTTTGGCCGGGTCGAGGTGCTACCGCGCATGAGCGAGTTTCTCGAGCGCTATCCCGACCTCAACGTGGAGTTTGAGCTCACCGACCGCCATGTGGACCTGATTGAAGAGGGCATTGACGTTGCCATCCAGTGGCGCGAGCAGATGGAAGACCCGTCGCTGATTGCGCGGCGGCTGTGCGTAAATCGGCGCATCATCTGCGCCTCACCGCACTATATCGAGCAGTTTGGCAAGCCGCGCACGCCCGAGGAGCTGCTGGATCACAATTGCCTCACGCTCTACGAGGTCTCGCAGTTCAATGACTGGGCCTTTGAAGATGCGGAAATGGGGCATCGTGTGCTGCATGTAAAGGGCAATTTCCGCGCCAATACCGCCGATGCGCTCTACGAGGCGGCGCTTGCCGGACTGGGCCTGGCGCGCCTTTCCACCTGGCTGGTCATGCCGGCCATCCGCCGGGGCGAGCTGGTGCCCGTGCTGCCACAGTATCCGCACGAAAGCTCGGCGTATTTCCTGCTCTATCCGCACCGGCGCCATTTGTCGCGCAAGGTGCGGGCCTTTGTCGATTTTCTGGTCGAGATTTTCACCCCGATTCCCCCCTGGGAAAGCGAGGGCCTGGAGTTTACCGAGGCGGAGTGGCAGGAGCGGATTCGCGGCGACCGCTGAGGGCGTGGCTACGCCGGCGGGGCCGGGCCGTTCAGCAGAATGACGCCGATGTTGAGATAACCCGCAAAGGTGATCCAGACCAGGTAGGGCGCCAGGAGCCAGGCCGCCGGTGGGTGGACCTGGCGGAAGCGCCACATGGTCAGCGCGACCAGCAGCCAGAGTGCAACCAGATCGACCAGCGCCAGATCGGGCCGGTGCCACTGAAAGAACAGAATACTCCACAGCCCGTTGGCGCCCAGTTGGGCTACGAATGGCAGCAAAACGGCCAGCCCGGCCACGAGCCCGATGCGCCGCCAGACCTGCCAGGCCGCCGCGGTCATGAGGATATAGAGCAGCGTCCAGGCTACCGGAAAGGCCAGATCGGGCGGGGTCAGCGGGGGCTTGGCGAGCCCCGCGTACCAGGCGCCGGGCGGGCTCAGGATGCCGCCCATTGCCGTGACGATGACCAGGAGCGTCCAGCCGCCAAGCCCCAACAGGTCACGGCGCCGGTCGGCCATGGGCGGCCGGGCCGACATGGCCTACCAGCTCCCCGTGTTGGCCATTGACGCCCACGGCTCCTGCTCGGGCAGCGGGTCGCCCTTTTGCAGCAGCTCGATCGAGATGTCGTCGGGCGATTTCACAAAGGCCATGTGGCCATCCCGCGGCGGCCGGTTGATCGTGACCCCGTTGTCCATCAGCCGCTGGCACAGGCCGTAGATATCGTTGACCCGATAGGCCAGATGGCCAAAATTGCGCCCGCCGGTGTAGGTCTCGGGGTCCCAGTTCCAGGTGAGCTCGAGCATGGGTGCCTGCTCATCGGTGCGCGCCCGCTCGACGTCGGCGGGGGCGGCCAGAAAGATCAGGGTGAAGCGGCCTTTTTCGCTCTCACGCCGGCGGATTTCCTCCATCCCGAGCAATCCGCAGTAAAACCGCAGCGACTCGTCGATATCCGAAATACGCACCATTGTGTGCAGGTATTGCATCGTTACCTCCTGCGCAAAACGCCATCATAGCTTGCCCGCCGGGCGGCTGGCCACGGGGCGGGTCTGCCCGGGTCAGGTGGTCAGCGTCCGGCGCACCGCGTCGTGCCAGCCCTCAACGATGTGCTCGCGCGCCGCGCGGCTGATGGCCGGCTCGAAGCGGGCGTTGAGCGCCCACTGCGAGTTCACGTCCTCGAGCGAGTCGTAAATGCCATGCTGCAGGCCCGCCAGATACGCCGCACCCAGTGCGGTGGTCTCGATAACTTCGGGGCGCTCGACCGCCAGCCCGGTCAGATCGGCCAGACGCTGCAGGAGCCAGTTATTGGCCACCATGCCGCCGTCCACGCGCAGTGTCTCCTGGGGTGTTCCCGAGTCACGGGCCATCGCCTCCAGCAAGTCGCCGGTCTGCAGGCACACGGAGTCGAGCGCGGCATGCACAAACTCGGCCACGCCGGTGTTGCGGGTGAGTCCAAAGATGGCGCCGCGGGCGTTTGGATCCCACCAGGGGGCGCCCAGGCCGGTGAACGCGGGCACCAGGTACAGTCCCTCGGCCTCGGCGTCGTTGGCAAGGCCTTCACTCTGCGAGGCATGGGCGATGATGCCCAGTTCATCCCGCAGCCACTGGATGGCGGCGCCGGCAATGAAAATGGCGCCTTCCAGCGCATAGGTCGGCTTGCCGTTGATGCGATAGGCGGTGGTGGTGAGCAGACGGTTGTGCGACGGCACTGCCTCTTCGCCCGTATTGATGAGCGCAAAACAGCCCGTGCCATAGGTGCTCTTGATCATGCCCGGACGAAAGCAGCCCTGTCCCACCACGGCGGCATGCTGATCGCCGGCAATGCCCTCGATGGGCAGCGTCACGCCGAGCACGTCGGCGTCGGTCGTGCCGAAGTCGGCGGCGCTGTCCAGGACAGCCGGCAGCATGGCGCGCGGGATGTCGAACAGGGCCAGCAGCTCATCGTCCCAATCCTGGCGATGGATATCAAAAAGCAGTGTGCGGCTTGCATTGGTGGCGTCGGTGGCATGGCTGCGGCCGCCGGTGAGCTTCCAGAGCAGCCAGGTGTCGACCGTGCCAAAAGCCAGCTCGCCGGCCTTGGCCCGAGCCCGTGCGCCTGCCACATTGTCGAGGAGCCAGGCGATTTTGGTGGCCGAAAAATACGGGTCCAGCAGCAGTCCGGTGCGCTCGGCCACCATGGTCTCGTGGCCGGCGGCCTTGAGCGCGGCGCAGCGCTCCGCCGTGCGCCGATCCTGCCAGACAATGGCATTATGAATGGGCTCGCCGGTTGCACGATCCCACACGATGGTGGTCTCGCGCTGATTGGTGATCCCGATGGTGCGGGCATGAACCCCGGCCGCCTTGGCGGCTTTCAGGGCGCGGTGGCAGGTGTTCACCGTTGACTCGAGCAGATCCTGCGGGTCGTGCTCCACCCAGCCGCCGTGGGGGTAGTGCTGGGGGAACTCCTGCTGCGCCGTGGCCATGATGTTGCCATCGGTATCGAAAACGATGGCCCGTGAGCTTGTCGTGCCCTGGTCGATTGCCAGGATGCCGTCGCGTTCAGCCATTCCGCTGCTCTCCTCCGCTGGGTTGTTGCGCGCTTCGTTTGTCCCGGTATGATCGAACGCACTCGAAAAAAGTCAAGCGCAACGTTCGCAAACGAAAATCATGGGAGGGGTGCAGTGATCGCGGCAGATTACGGTGGCGCCGAGCTCAATCGCCGCCAGCGGGCCATGCTGGGCCTGGTGCAGGAGCGTGGTTTTGTCTCGGTCGAAGGGCTCGCGCAGCACTTCGGCGTCACGGCCCAGACCATTCGGCGCGATATTAACGATCTCTGTTCGGTGGGCCTCCTTCGCCGCTACCACGGGGGCGCGGGGCTGCCGTCCAGCGTGGAGAACGTGGCCTATCAGGCCCGCCAGGTGCTCCACCCCGATGCCAAGGAGCGCATCGGCGCCGCCATCGCGGCCCGCATACCCAATCAGGCCTCGCTGTATATCACCCTGGGCACCACGACCGAGGCCGTGGCGCGGGCGCTGCGCGATCACCAGGGCCTGC
Organism: uncultured Ectothiorhodospiraceae bacterium; assembly: GCA_913056385.1. Classification (GTDB taxonomy): domain Bacteria; phylum Pseudomonadota; class Gammaproteobacteria; order Nitrococcales; family Nitrococcaceae; genus Spiribacter. Next base: position 38,642 of record CAJXND010000006.1, on the reverse strand, counting down.
GGGTGATTACCAACAACCTCAATGTGGCCAGCATTCTTGCCGAGAACCCCGGCTGCGAGGTCATCGTGGCCGGTGGTGTCGTGCGGCACCGTGACCGCGGCATCACTGGCGAGGCCACGATCGATTTCATGAACCAATTCAAGGTCGATTATGCCGTCATGGGCATCTCGGGGATTGAATCCGATGGCACCCTGCTCGATTTTGACTACCGCGAGGTGCGGGTGCTCCAGATCATCATGGGCAACGCCCGTGCCGTCCTGCTGGGGGCCGATCACAGCAAGTTCGGCCGCAATGCCCTGGTGCGGGTGGGCGATCTGAGCCAGATCGCGGAGCTGTACACCGATGCCCAACCGCCTGCCCCGATTCGCCGGCTCCTTGCCGAAAACGATGCCAATCTGATCGTTACCGATCACTGAGCCCTGCAGAATTTTCACCTTGACGCGCCCGTTTTCGGTGGTATGTTTGAAAACGAACATGAATAAGCGGCAACATAGTCGCGACTGAAAGGAAACGGAGGAGAGGCATTCGTGTCTTCCACGGCTGAGCATTCGGACCATTACGACGTGGTCGTCGTCGGCGGCGGCATCAACGGCGCGGGCATTGCCCGTGACGCGGCTGGGCGGGGCCTGAAGGTTCTCCTCGTCGAGCAGGGTGACCTTGCCAACTACACCTCGTCGGCCAGCACAAAGCTCGTGCATGGCGGGCTGCGCTACCTCGAGTACTACGAGTTCCGGCTGGTGCAAAAGGCGCTGGCCGAGCGCGAGGTGCTCATGGGCATCGCCCCGCATATCATCTGGCCACTGCGTTTTGTCATGCCGCATGTCAAAGAGCTGCGGCCGGCATGGATGATTCGCATGGGCCTCTTTCTCTACGACCATCTGGGCGGGCGCAAGAAGCTGCCCGGCTCCAAGGGCATCAATCTGCAGCGTCACTATGCCGGCCAGCCGCTGGATGACAGTCTGCGCAAGGCCTTCATGTACTCCGACTGCTGGGTGCAGGACTCCCGCCTCGTGGTGCTCAACTGCATGGACGTCGAGGCGCGCGGCGGCAGGGTCATGCCGCGGACCCGCTGCACCGATGCCGAGCGCAGTGGCGAGGCCTGGCAGGTCGAACTCACCGACGCGCTAACGGGCGGCAAGCAGACGGTCACGGCCCGCTCGGTGGTCAACGCGGCCGGCCCGTGGGTGGCAAAACTGCTGAGCGATGCCATGCATCGCGATGACGACAAGGATGTGCATCTGGTCAAGGGCAGCCACATCGTGGTGCCGGCCATGTTCGATCACGACGATTCGTATCTGTTCCAGAACACCGACGGGCGCGTGATCTTTGCCATCCCCTACGAGCAGCATTTCACGCTGATCGGGACCACCGACGTCGCCTACGAGGGCAATCCCGCCGACGCCACGGCCAGCGCCGAAGAAATCCAGTATCTGTGCGACGCGGTCAACCGCTACTTCAAGCACGACATCACGCCGGCGGACGTGGCCTGGACTTACTCCGGTGTGCGCGCCCTGTATGACGAGTCCGATGAGGACAACGTATCGGCGGTGAGCCGCGATTACAGTCTTGATCTCGACGCGAGCGCCGCGCCGCTGCTGTCGGTGTTTGGCGGCAAGATCACCACCTACCGGACGTTGGCGCGGCAGGCGGTTGACCGGATCGCCCCCCTCCTTGGCGCCCCGATCAGTGACTGGACCGGGCGCGAGGCGCTGCCCGGCGGGGATATCCCCAACGGCGACTTCGATACCTATCTGCGCACCCTGCGTCAGGCCCGTCCCTGGCTGCCCGAGGACATGGCATGGCGGCTCGTGCGCAACTACGGCACCGAGGTCGAGCGTATGCTGGGTCAGGCGGCGTCGCTCGATGACCTGGGTGAGCACTTCGGCGCCGACTGCTACGAGGCGGAATTGCGCTACCTGGCCGACCACGAGTGGGCGATGACGGCCGAGGATGCGATCTGGCGCCGCACCAAACTGGGCCTTGTGCTCGATACGGCCCAGCGTGAGCGGGTGAATGCCTGGTTTGGCGGGCAGGAAAAAAAGAGGGCAACTGCATAATGAGCCTGGTTCTGGAGGGGGTGAGTCGCACTGTTGGTGGTGAGGTCTACCTCGACGATATCAATCTCACCTTCGAGCGCGGCGAGTTCAACGTGCTGCTAGGCCTTACCGAGGCCGGCAAGACCACGATGATGCGCATCATGGCGGGCCTCGAGCCACCCAACACTGGGCGTGTGGTCGAGGATGGCCAGGATGTGACCCGGGTGCCTGTTCGCAAGCGCTCAGTGGGCATGGTCTACCAGCAGTTCATCAACTACCCCTCGCTCAGCGTGTACGACAACATTGCCTCGCCATTAAAGCTGGCCGGCCTCGACAAGGGCCAGATCGACCGGCTTGTGCGCACCGAGGCCGAGCGGCTGGGCATTGATCACCTCATCGACCGCCTTCCGGCCGAGCTGTCCGGCGGGCAGCAGCAGCGCTGCGCCATGGCCCGCGCCCTGGTGCGCGATGCCCGGCTGGTCCTGCTCGACGAGCCCCTCGTCAACCTCGATTACAAGCTGCGGGAAGGGCTGCGCTCAGAGCTGCGGACGCTGTTTGCCGATCGCGACACCGTGGTGGTGTATGCCACCACCGAGCCCGAGGAGGCGCTGGTCCTTGGCGGCAAGACAACGGTGCTGCACGAGGGGCGGGTCATCCAGCATGGCGTGACCGCGGAGTGCTATCGCCATCCGGCCAACACCACCGTGACCCAGGTCTTTGCGGACCCCCCCATGAACCTCATGCCCGTGGTCGTGGGCGATGGTGAAGTGAGCGTGGGGGGGCTGTTGCGCGCACCGCTGCCCGGGCACATGAAGGATCTGGCGCCAGGCCACTACACCCTCGGGGTGCGGCCACACCATCTGTACGTGGCCGGGGCCGACAACCTCGTCACCCTCCACGGCACGGTCGAAGTGGCCGAGATTGCGGGTTCGGTGACCTATGTGCATCTCGAGGTAAACGGCCGCGACTGGGTGGTCGAGGAGCGCGGTGTGCATCCGGTCCACCCCGGCGAGCGCTTCGATATACACATGGACCTCAACCGGGCCTATGCCTTTGATAGCGCGGACCAGCTGGTCGCCGCGCCCGACAGTCAACGCGGATAACACCATGGCGCGAATAGAACTCAATCATCTGGCGCACCAGTACGCTCCCGGCGGCGACTACGCACTGCAGCCCATGCAGCATGTCTGGGAAGACGGCGGCGCCTATGCACTGCTGGGCCCGTCCGGGTGCGGCAAGACCACCCTGCTCAACATCATCTCGGGCCTGTTGCAGCCCTCCGAGGGCCGGGTGATGTTTGGCGAGCGTGACGTGACCACGCTGCCGCCCGAGCAGCGCAATATCGGGCAGGTGTTCCAGTTCCCGGTCATCTACGACACGATGAGCGTGTTCGACAACCTGGCCTTCCCGCTGCGCAACCGCAAGCTCGGCGAGGATTACGTGGAGCGTCGGGTTACCCACATCGCCGGGATGCTGGGGCTTGAGGACGTGCTCAAGCGCCGCGCCAACAACCTGACGGCCGACGCCAAGCAGAAGATCTCGCTGGGACGCGGCCTGGTGCGCGAGGACGTGGCGGCGGTGCTCTTCGACGAGCCCCTCACCGTGATCGACCCGCATCTGAAATGGCAGCTGCGGCGCAAGCTGCGCGAGGTGCATGAGCAGCTCAACCTGACCCTCGTCTACGTCACCCATGATCAGACCGAGGCGCTCACTTTCGCCGACAAGGTTGTGGTCATGCTGGCTGGCCAGGTGCTGCAGGTGGGTACGCCCCAGGCCCTGTTCGAGCGCCCGGAGCATACCTTCGTGGGCTACTTCATCGGCAGCCCCGGCATGAACTTCCTCGACTGCCAGGTCGACGGCAGCCACGCCGTTGTGGATGGCGAGCGTATTCCGGTGGACCCGGCCATGGCCGAGGCGGCGCGCACCGCGGGTGGTTTGTTGCAGCTCGGCATTCGGCCGGGCCTGATCCGGCCGGCCGGTGCGGATGAGCCCGGGCTCACGGTCAAGGTGGACAAGGTCGAGGATCTGGGCGATTACGAGCTGGTGACCGGCCATCTCGGCCAGCATCAGATTCACGTGCGCCTCGAACAGTCCGAGAAGATTGGCAGTGACGGTCTGCGGGTGGTCTTCCCCACCGAGAACGCACTGCTGTACGCCGACGACAAGCTGGTCGGCTAGGGGGAGAGAACGTGGAAAAGCGCGAATACCAATGGGCGTGGCTGATGGTGCTGCCAGTGGTGCTGGTGGTGGCCTTCAGCGCCATCATGCCGCTGATGACCGTCGTCAACTATTCGGTGCAGGACATCTTCGGGCCGGATTCCCGGTTTTTCGTGGGTACGGAATGGTTCAAGGAGGTATTGCGGGATCCCCAGCTGCACGGCGCGCTGATCCGCCAGATCATCTTCTCTGCCGCCGTGCTCCTCATACAGATCCCGCTGGGGATCGGTCTTGCCCTGTGTCTGCCGAAGAAGGGCCCCTGGGTGTCCGTCTCGCTGGTGCTGCTGGCCCTTCCCCTGCTGGTGCCATGGAACGTGGTGGGCACGATCTGGCAGGTCTTTGCCCGTCCCGACGTCGGGCTTGCCGGCGTATTCCTGAATTCCATCGGCCTGGACTACAACTACACCGGGGACTCGGTGGATGCATGGGTCACCGTGCTCGTCATGGACGTCTGGCACTGGACATCGCTCGTCATTCTGCTCTGCTATGCCGGGCTGCAGGCGATCCCCGACGCCTTCTACCAGGCCGCCCGCATCGACGGTGCATCCCGCTGGGCGGTGTTCCGCTATATCGAGCTGCCCAAGCTCAAGGGTGTGCTGCTGATCGCCATCCTGCTGCGGTTCATCTTCAGCTTCCGGATCTATGCCGAACCGTTCGTCCTGACCGGCGGTGGGCCCGGCAACGCGACGACCTTCCTCAGCCAGCGGTTGACCACGATGGCGGTGGGGCAGTTCGATCTTGGGCCGGCCGCGGCATTCTCGCTGGTCTACTTCCTGATCATCCTGCTGTTCAGCTACGTGTTCTATCTGACCATTCTCAACATGGACCGGGAGGGTTAAGCCGTGGGTTCCAAGCGACGTTACATCTTCCTTGGCCTGTGGCTGGTCTTCCTGATGCTGCCGATCTACTGGCTCATCATGATGTCGCTGAAGACCAATCAGGAGATCCTCTCGACGTTCACGCTATGGCCGAATGATCTGACAGTGGCCAACTACGTGAAGATCTTCACGGATCCCACCTGGTATCCGGGGTACATCAATTCGACGCTCTATGTGTTGATGAACGTAGTGATCTCGCTGACCGTGGCGCTGCCGGCGGCCTATGCCTTCTCCCGGTACAACTTTCTGGGTGACAAGCATCTGTTCTTCTGGCTGCTGACCAACATCATGGCCCCGCCGGCGGTGTTCCTGCTGCCGTTTTTCGAGCTCTATCAGAGCGTTGGCCTTTACGACACGCACATCGCGGTGGCGCTGGCGCATACGCTGTTCACGGTCCCGCTCGCGGTGTGGATCCTTGAGGGATTCATGTCCGGCGTGCCCAAGGAGATCGATGAGACGGCCTATCTCGACGGTTATTCCTGGCCGCGATTCTTCATCACGATCTTCCTGCCCCTGATCCGCTCCGGCGTGGGCGTGACGGCGTTCTTCTGCTTCATGTTCTCGTGGGTGGAGCTGCTGATCGCCCGCACGATCACCTCCACGGAGGCCAAGCCCATCGCGGTCACGATGACGCGGACGGTGGGCGCTTCCGGGCTGGACTGGGGGCTGCTCGCCACCGCCGGTGTGCTGACGCTCGTGCCGGGGGCGCTGGTGATCTGGTTCGTGCGCAAGCACATCGCCCGCGGTTTCGCGCTGGGCCGCGTGTGATCGGAGTAAAGACACGATGAATGAAGAAGTAGGATTCAACCTCGCATGGATGGCCTGGACCCAGCCGGTGGCGATCTTTTTCGCATCGATCGCGGTCATGCTGGTGGTCTTCGGCGTGCTCCAGTTCGTTCTGCCGACCTACGAGCGGAAGGGCTTCCTCCCGGTGCCGACGACGCGCGGCGACCGGCTGTTCATGAGCCTGCTGGGAGCGGCTTATATCCATCTCATCTGGCTGGCGTTTTCGGACGCGAGTCTTTTGATTGCCTCAGGCATCTCCATCGTCTATGCGGTGGTGATGCTGCGTTGGGGCTGACTGGCTTGCGGGTGCCTCGGTGCTCGCTTGGCATGAAATGGGCAAGGACCGGATGGGCCGGTTCCCCTGCCCTTTGGTAACGGGATCAGGTTGATCCCCTCCAGGAGGAGAAACGCATGAAACAGCATAAAAGCGCCATGCAGCCATGGACTGCGCTGGCGGTCGCCGCTGCGCTGGGCGTGGGTGGTCTGGGCAGTGCCCATGCCGCAACCGACGCGCAGATGGCCGTCGCCGAGCAGTACCTTGACGAGTTCCAGCCCTCCACGCTGACCCGCGAGGAGCAGCTGGAGCAGCTCGAGTGGTTCATCGACGCGGCTGAAGAGTTCCGCGGCATGGACATCTCCGTCGTGTCCGAAACCATCCCGACCCATGAGTACGAGGCCAGTGTGCTGGCCCCGGCCTTCTCCGAGATCACGGGCATCAACCTGACCCACGATCTCATTGGTGAGGGTGACGTCATCGAGGCCCTGCAGACCGAGATGCAGTCGGGCGAGAGCATCTATGACGGCTACGTCAACGATGCCGACCTGATCGGTACGCATTACCGCTACGGTCAGGTCATTCCGCTGTCCGACTACATGGACGGCGAGGGCGCCGATGTGACCTCCCCCTACCTGGATCTGGACGATTTCATCGGCCTGGATGCGGTGACCGCCCCCGACGGGAAGATGTACCAGCTGCCCGACCAGCAGTTCGCGAACCTCTACTGGTTCCGTTACGACTGGTTCCAGCGCGAAGACCTGCAGGCGCAGTTCGAGGACATCTACGGCTACGAGCTGGGTGTGCCCACCAACTGGTCGGCCTATGAGGACATCGCCGAGTTCTTCACCGAGCATGTCGGTGAGCTGGACGGCCGTACCGTCTATGGCCACATGGACTACGGCAAGAAGGACCCGTCCCTCGGCTGGCGTTTCACTGACGCCTGGCTGTCCATGGCGGGTGCCGGCGACACCGGTCTGCCGAACGGCCATCCGGTCGATGAGTGGGGTATCCGCGTCGAGGACTGCCATCCGGTGGGCTCCGACGTGACCCGTGGCGGTGCCGTCAACGGCCCGGCCGCGGTCTACGCCCTGACCAAGTACATCGACTGGCTCGATGCCTATGCGCCGCCGGAGGCCGCGGGCATGACCTTCTCGGAGGCGGGTCCCGTCCCGGCGCAGGGTCATATCGCCCAGCAGATCTTCTGGTACACCGCCTTCACCGCGCCGATGGCCGCCGAGGGTACGCCGGTGGTGAACGCCGACGGTACGCCGAAGTGGCGGATGGCACCGTCGCCCCATGGCCCGTACTGGGAAGAGGGCATGAAGGTCGGTTATCAGGACATCGGTTCCTGGACGTTCTTCGAGCATGCGGATCCGGATCGTCGTAAGGCGGCCTGGCTGTATGCGCAGTTCGTGACCTCCAAGGTCGTATCGCTGAAGAAGCTCCACGAGGGCCTCACGCCGATCCGCCAGTCCGACATCATGTCCGAGTCGATGACGGAGCGGGCCCCGGAGCTGGGTGGTCTCGTCGAGTTCTACCGCAGCCCCGACCGTGCCCTGTGGACGGATACCGGCACCAACGTGCCTGACTATCCGCGTCTGGCCCAGCTGTGGTGGTCCAACGTGGCGGCCGCTGTCACCGGCGAGGTGACGCCGCAGGCAGCCATGGACAATCTGGCCCAGGAGCAGGACCGCGTCATGGAGCGCCTCGAGCGTGCCGGTGTGCAGGATCGCTGCGGACCGCGCATGAACGAGGAGCGGAGTGCCGAGTACTGGTTCGACCAGCCCGGCGCACCCAAGCCCCCGCTGGATAACGAGAAGCCGCAGGGCGAGACCGTGCCCTATGACGAGCTCGTTGCCGGCTGGCGCGCCAGCATGTAATCCGGACTTATCTCCTCATCCGGACTTTTCAGGGGGCCCTCGGGCCCCCTTTTTCTTTTCCACCACTCCATCATGGCGTATTTGACCGACCCCCCCTGGGGAGGGGTATCTTGATCCCATTGCCATCGGCCGGGGATCGTTTGCCATGTCCGAGACAACGTTCAATCTGGAAATCACCGGCCTCAGCTGCGGGAGTTGCGTCCGGCGGGCGGAAACCGCGCTGGGAAATGTCCCCGGCATCGACGCGGTCAGCGTCAATCTGTCTACGGCGAGGGCGCGCCTCGAGATCGCTGCCGGGCATGATCCAGCGTCCACGTTACGTGCAGCCGCAAAGGCGCTTACAGAGGCGGGTTATCCGCCGGCGACCGATGTCTCTACCCTGGAGCTCAGTGGGCTCACCTGTGGTGCCTGTGTCAGCCATGTCGAAAGTGCCCTCAAGGCTGTCCCCGGTGTGCTCGACGCCAGTGTCAACCTCGGCATGGCAACCGCGCGCATCGAGTTTCTGCCGGCAGCAGCCGATCCGCCGGCCATGACCCGTGCCGTCGAGGCGGCGGGTTATGGGGCGCGAACCACCGGCGAGGATTCTGCCGACGGTGACGGGGATGACGCCGGCCGCCGCGAGCAGAAGCGACTGCGTCAGCGGGTGGCGGTCGCCGCGGCCTTTACGCTGCCGCTCGTGATCATCGCCATGGGCCGTCACATCCCGGCCGGCCACGAGTGGTTCACGCAATGGCTGCCTGACCGGGGATGGATCGCCATTGAATGGCTCCTTGCCACGCCGGTGGTGTTCTGGGCCGGCCGGGATTTCTTCATTAAGGGCTTCAAGGAAATGCGCCACCGCGCACCGGCCATGAGCAGCCTGGTCATGATCGGTGCCGGCGCCGCCTACCTCTACTCCCTGTTGGCACTGACCGTGCCGGCGATCTTCCCCGAGGGGACCTCGGGCAGCTATTTCGAGGCATCCGGCGTGATCATTACCCTGATCCTCGTGGGTCGCTATCTCGAGCAGATTGCCCGCGGCCGGACGTCCATGGCCATCAAACGCCTGCTGGGGATGCAGTCCCACACGGCCCGGGTGGTTCGCGATGGTGACACCGTCGAGGTGCCCATCGAGGAAGTCGCCATCGGTGACACGGTGCTGGTCCGTCCCGGCGAGCGCATCCCCGTGGATGGCGAGATCAGCGAGGGGCAGTCGCGGGTCGATGAGTCGATGATTACCGGCGAGCCCGTACCGGTCGCCAAGAACGCCGGCGATCGCCTGGTCGCCGGTACGGTCAACGGTCAGGGATCCCTCACGGCGACGGTCACCGAGGTGGGGTCGGAAACCGTGCTTGCCCAGATCATCGACATGGTGGAACAGGCCCAGGCCGAGAAACCCCCGATCCAGCAGCTGGCGGACCGCATTGCCGGGGTGTTCGTGCCCATCGTCCTGCTCGTGGCGCTGGCCACCGGCGCCGTCTGGCTGACCATCGGGCCGGATCCGGTGCTCTCCTACGCGTTTGTCGCCACGGTCAGCGTCCTGCTCATCGCCTGCCCCTGTGCGATGGGGCTGGCGACCCCGACCGCGGTGATGGTCGCCACCGGCAAGGGTGCCGAGAACGGGATGCTGCTGCGCCGGGGTGCAGCACTCGAATCACTGGCCCGGGCCGATACCGTGGTGCTCGACAAGACCGGGACGCTGACCCTGGGTGAACCGCGACTGACCGATCTGGAGGTGGCGGCCGGCAGCGAGGACGAGGCGCTCGCGATGATGGCCGCGGTGGAATGCCACAGCGAGCATCCGCTGGGCCAGGCCATTGTCGATGCGGCCCGCCAGCGCAACCTTTCCATACCGATGGCGACGGACTTTGACGCGGTCACCGGCTTTGGTGTCGAGGCCCGGGTGGATGGACGTTATGTCCACATCGGCGCCGCCCATTACATGGAATGGCTCGGCGTGGATACCCGTGGCGTGCAGTCCAGTGCCGAGGCGCTGATGGCAGAGGCCAAGACACCGCTCTATGCCGCGGTGGACGGCCAGTTACTCGGTGTGGCGGCCGTGGCCGACCCACCCCGGGCCGAGAGTGCGCAGGTCATTGCCGAACTGCGTGATCGCGGGCTGAAGGTCGCCATGGTGACCGGCGACCAGGCGGCGACCGCCAATGCCCTCGCCGAGCGCCTGGGCATCGACGAGGTGATGGCCGGCGTTCTGCCGGATGGCAAGGCGCGGGAGGTCCAGCGCCTGCAGGGCGAGGGTCGTCGCGTGGCATTCGTGGGTGACGGCATCAACGACGCACCGGCGCTTGCCCGTGCCGATATCGGCGTGGCCATTGGCACCGGCACGGACGTGGCCATCGAGGCCGGCGATGCGGTGCTCATGCGGGCCGATCTCAACGGCCTGCTGGATGCGGTGGACCTGGCCCGACGTACCCATCGCACCATCCAGGGCAACTTCGTCTGGGCCTATGGCTACAATGTGCTCTTGATCCCGGTTGCAGCGGGGCTGCTGTATCCGTTGACGGGCTGGTTGCTCAACCCGATGGCTGCCGCCGCGGCAATGAGTCTGTCGAGCCTGTTTGTCCTCACCAACTCGCTGCGCCTGCGCCGGTTCCGTCCGGCTGCGCACCGCCAGGAGCCCGACCATGGCCGAAACCACCAAGCACTGCCAGCTCGCTCTTGACCCGACAGTCCGGGAGACCGCACGGCAAAGGCTGGCTTCCATCCGCGGCCATGTCGAGGGCATCGTCCGCATGCTCGAGCGTGATGACGTCTACTGTGTGGACGTGCTCCGCCAGCTCAAGGCGGTGGATGGGGCGTTGGCCAAGGTGGGCGACGCGGTCCTGCGCAGCCATCTGCACCACCACGTGACCAGCGCCCGCGAGCGCGGTGACGCCGATGTCATCGTCGACGAGCTCATGGAGATCATGAAATACCGCTAGCCGGTTACCGGCCGGCAGCATTCAGCCGCCGCCGGTGTCGGTGTCCAGGGGCAGGGTCACGCGGATCACGTCGCGCTCCTCCGGGTCGACATGCTCCTCGAAGCCCAACTGGCGGCAGAGTGCGAGCATGGGCTGGTTCTCGCGCAGCACGTCGCCGTCGATCTCGCGGATGCCGCGATGGCGGGCATAGTCGATGACATGCTCCATCAGCAGCCGTCCCAGGCCCTGGCGGGTCAGGTCATTGCGCACGATGATCGAGTACTCCGCCTTCTCGCCATCCGGGTCGGCATGGATGTGGACTGCTCCGTAGAGCTCCGCCTCACCGGGCACCTTGTTCGGGTCGGTGATGATCAGCGCCATCTCCCGGTTGTAGTCGATCTGCGTGAAGCGGGCCGCCGCCATGTGGCTGAGCTGCTTCATCGGCGCGAAGAAGCGCAGCCGGATCTGCTCCGGCGTCAGGTGGGCGAACGCGCGGTGCAGTGCGGGCTCGTCCTCCGGCAGGATCGGCCGCAGCAGATAGTGCTGGCCGTCGTCGGCGGTGACGGTCTTCTCAAGGTCCCTGGGATAAGGCCGGATCGCAAGGCGCCGGGTGCCCTGGCCGTTCTCGCCGATCCGCACCCGGGCGTCCAGCGCCACCACGCCGTCGGCGGACGCCAGCAGCGGGTTGATGTCGAGCTCCTTGATCCGCGAGAGGTCGGCCGCGATCTGGGCGATCCGCGTAAGCGTCAGCTTGATGGCTTCCATGTCGGCGGGCTGTCGATCCCGGTAGCCCTGCAGCTGACGGTAGATCCGCGTGCGCGAGATCATGTCGCCGGCCAGTTTCAGATTGAGGGGCGGCAGCGCCAGCGACTGATCCTTGATCACCTCGACCGCGGTGCCGCCCTGTCCGAAGAGCACCACGGGTCCGAACTGCTCGTCTTCGGTGAAGCCGGCGATGAGCTCCCACGCACCGGCCCGCTTGACCATGGGCTGCACACTGAAGCCCTGCAATTCGGCGTCGGGATAGGTCTCCGACACGCGGCGCTGCATGGCCTCGGCGGCATGGCGCACGGCATCGGCGTCTTCCAGATCGAGGACCACACCGCCCACATCACTCTTGTGCGTAATATCCTTGGACAGGATCTTGATCGCCGCCGGATAGCCCAGGCGGTCGGCCGCCTCCGCGGCGCGATCCGGGTCGCTGGCCACCTCGGTGGGCACCACGTCGACGCCGTAGGCCGCCAGCAGCTGCTTGGCCTCGGGCTCGCTGAGGATCTCGCGGCCCTCGGCCGCCGCCTTCTCCACGAGTCGATTGGCGGTCTCGTAATCCGGCGTGAAAAGCTCCGGCACCGACGGTGGCGTCTCCAGCAGCTGCTCCTGGTTGCGGCGGTAGGCCACCATGTGCATGAATGCCCGTACCGCGCCCTCCGGCGTGGTGTAACTCGGTATGCCGGCCTCGGCAAAACGTCGGCGGGCATTCTGGGCCGTGTGCTCGCCCACCCAGCAGGTCAGGAGTGTCGGCCGATGCCCGCGTCCGCTGCGCTGCCGGCCCTGCTCAGCAATTACCGCCTCCGCCGCATCCATGCTGTCCGCGACCGCCGTGGGGCAGTTCAGGACCAGAATGGCGTCGGCTTCCTGGGTGTCGGCAAGGATGGACAGGGAGTCTGCGTAGCGTTTGCCCGGGGCATCGCCGATGATGTCCACCGGATTGCCGTGCGACCAGGTTGGCGGCAGTACCTCGTTCAGCGAATCGATGGTCTCCTGCGGGAGTTCCGCCAGTTGGCCCCCATGGCCAATCAATGCGTCGGTGGCCAGCACGCCGATACCACCCCCGTTGGTCAGGATCGCCAGACGGTCGCCGGCCGGTGGTTCTGTCGAGGCCAGGGTCTCCACCGCCGCAAAGAGTTCACCGAGTGTGTCCACACGCAGCATGCCGGCTCGCCGGAAGGCGGCGTCGTACACTGCATCGGAGCCAGCCAGTGCGCCCGTATGGGAGGCGGCTGCCTGGGCACTGGCGGCGTGACGGCCGGCCTTGACCACGATCACCGGTTTCATGCGCGCCGCGGCCCGCGCCGCTGACATGAACTTGCGGGCATCGGTAATGGCCTCGACATACAACAGAATGGCGCGGGTGTTGGGGTCGTTGGCCAGGTAGTCGATGGTGTCGCCGAAGTCGACATCCGCCATGTCACCCAGCGATATCATGTGCGAGAAGCCGATGTTCCGGCGCTCCGCCCAGTCCAGCACCGACGTGACGATGGCGCCCGACTGGGTCACGAAGGCGATCCGCCCCTTGGGCGGCGCCAGGTGGGCGAAGCTCGCATTGAGGCCCATGCCCGGTACCAGTATGCCCAGGCAGTTCGGCCCGATGATGCGCGTGAGATGGGGCCGCGCGGCATCCAGCGTGGCCTGGCGGAGTGCCATGCCTTCCTCGTCATTGCCCTCGCCGAAACCGGCGGTAATCACAACGACGCCGCGAGTGCCGCGTTCGGCAAGCTGCCGGACGATGTCGGGCACGGTCTTTGGCGGCGTACAGACAACGGCAAGGTCCGGCGTGACGGGAAGCTCGCTGATGTCGCGGTAGCAGAGAACGCCTTCGATGGCCTCATGCTTCGGGTTGACCGGCATGATGGGCCCGTCAAAACCCCCGTTGAACAGGTTGCGGGCGAGAACGGCGCCGACCGAGCCTGGGCGGCGGCTGGCACCGATGATCGCGATGGAACGGGGCTTGAGCAGTGCGTCGATATTACGGACCGTCATGGGCAGTCCTCCGGGCCGATGTATGTTGCAGAGCAACATTGTAACGCAGGCGGGCGTCAGACTTGTGACCCGCGGGACTACCCGCCTTGTCTGAAAAGCATGGCCGATGCCGGTCTAGCGTTGGCGTTCCTGCCAGTCGGCCGCCTCGTGCCAGGGCTGGGGATCACGCGCCGGCGTCGCGCCGCGAATGGCATCGGCGAGCTTCTCGGCCATCATGATGGTGGGTGCGTTGAGATTGCCCGTGGTGATTCGCGGCATGATCGAGGCATCCACCACCCGGAGCCCGGCCAGGCCGCGTACCCGGCCCTCGCCATCCACCACGGCGTCGGGATCGTCGGTCCGCCCCATCCGACAGGTGCCGCTCGGATGATAGGCGCTCTCGCCGTGGACCCGCACCCAGGCATCGATCTCGGCATCGCTCTGGACGTCGATAGCCGGTGACAGGGGGCGATCCCGGAACCGGTCCATGGGCGCCTGCTCGATCACCTCGCGGGTCAGGCGCACGGCATCGCGCATCTCCCGACGATCGCGCTCGGTACCCATGTAGTTGAAGACAATCCGCGGTGCGTCCGCGGGTTCGCTGCCCCCCAGGCTGACACGGCCCCGGCTCTCCGGGCGCATCGGTCCGACATGGGCCTGAAAGCCATGACAGTCGGCCGACACGCTGCCGTCGTAAGTCACCGCAATGGGCATGAAGTGATACTGCAGGTTGGGATAGCGCACCCCCGCCTCGCTGCGGATGAACCCGCCGGACTCGAAGTGATTGCTGGCCCCGAGCCCGCGGCGGGTGGTCAGCCACTGCAGTCCGATCCGGGCCTGGTTCCAGGGCTTGAGGGCGCTGAACAGGGTGATCGGTTCGCGACAGCCGTACTGGACGTAGACCTCGAGATGATCCTGGAGGTTTTCCCCCACACCCGGCAGGTCGTGATGCACCTCGATGCCGTGCCCGCGCAACGAATCCGCCGGCCCGACGCCGGATCGCATGAGGATCTGCGGCGAGTTGATCGCGCCGGCACAGAGCAGGACCTCCCGCTCGGCCCGTGCCTGCTGAATGCGTCCGCGATGCCGGTAGCGCACGCCACTGGCGCGATCGGCGTCGAAGGTCAGCGTCTCGGTGAGTGCCCGCGTGCGGATGGTCAGATTGGCGCGGCGCATGACCGGTCGCAAATAGGCATTCGCCGTTGACCAGCGGATGCCGTCCCGCGTGGTCATGAACATCGGCCCGAATCCCTCCTGCTGGTAGCCGTTCATGTCCTCGGTTTCCGGATAGCCGGCCGCCACCCCGGCATCCACGAAGGCCCGATACAACGGATTGCGCATTGCCCCGGTGGTGACATGCAGAGGCCCGCCGCTGCCATGGTAGGCATTCTCGCCCTGGTCAAAGTCCTCGGCCCGACGGAAGTAGGGCAGGACGTCGGCATAGCGCCAGTCCTCAAGGCCGAAATCCTCCGCCCAGCCCTCGTAGTCCAGCGCATTGCCGCGGACGTAGGCCATGCCGTTGATCGACGACGACCCGCCCAGGACGTGGCCCCGCGGACAGTCCATGCGGCGGTGGTCCATGAAGGGTTCGGGGTCGGTCGCGTAACCCCAGTTGTAGCGGCGACTGCCCATGGGCTTGTCAAAGGCCGAGGGCATGTGGATCCAGAGGCTGTAGTCCATGGGGCCCGCCTCCAGCAGGAGCACATGGCAGTCCGGATCCTCGGTCAGGCGGTTGGCCAGCACGGCACCGGCCGATCCGGCACCGATGATGATGTAGTCAAAGCGCTCGCGGGTCATGGTGCTGTCCGTTCAGTAAGGGGCATCAACGCCATTGCTGGCGACGAAGACACTTTTCAGCTGGGTGTAGTGGTCCAGCGCACGACGACTGTTCTCGCGGCCGATACCCGACTGCCCCACCCCGCCGAAGGGCATTTCGATGGGGGTGAGGTTGTAATGGTTGATCCAGACCACCCCGGCCTTCAACGCCGCTGCCACCCGGTGGGCCCGCTGCAGGTCGGCGGTGAAGACCCCCCCGGCCAGGCCATAGGGGGTGTTGTTGGCGCGGCCGATCACGTCGGCCTCATCGGTGAACGGCAGGATGCTCATGACCGGCCCGAAGATTTCCTCCCGGGCGATGACACACTGCTCGTCGTCCACCCGGAAGACCGCCGGCGAGACGAACGTCCCGCCCTCGCAACCCGGGACTGCCACCGGCTCGCCGCCGGTCAGCCGTTCCGCCCCCTCGGCCTCGCCCCGGGCAATGAATTCGAGTACACGGTCGCGATGGGCCCGCGAGATGAGCGCACCCACGTCGGTGGCCGGATCGGCCGGATCGCCCACCCGCAGCCGGCGGGTGCGATCGATCACCCGTTCGATGAACGCATCGATGATCTGTTCGTGGACATAGACCCGCGTGCCGTTGGTGCAGATCTCGCCCTGAGTATAGAAATTGCCGAGAAGCGCGCCGGAGACGGCGTCCTCCAGCGAGGCATCGTCGAAGACGATCAGCGGGGATTTGCCACCGAGCTCCATGGTCACGGCCTTGAGGCTGTCCGCGGCCGCCCGCATCACCGCCTTGCCGGTACCGACTTCCCCGGTGAGGGAGATCTTGTCCACGTCCGGATGCCCGGTCAGGGCCTGGCCGGTTTCCGCTGCTCCCTGGATGACGTTGAATACCCCCTCGGGCAGTCCCGCCCCGGCGAGGATTTCCGCGAGCCGCAGCGCCGAGAGCGGGGTCAGCTCGGCGGGCTTGAAGACCATGGTGTTGCCGGCGGCCAGTGCCGGCGCGGCCTTCCATGCGGCAATCTGGAGCGGATAGTTCCAGGCCCCGATCCCGCCACAGACGCCCAGCGGCTCCGGTCGTGTGTAGAAGAAACCGCCCGCCACGTCCTGGTACTCGCCCTGCAGTGAGGCAGCCTGACCGGCGAAATACGCCAGGCAGTCCGCCGCCGAATCCACGTCGGCCTCCGGCGTCTCCGCGATGGGCTTGCCGGCGTCGAGGCATTCCAGGCGGGCCAGCTCGTCGCGGTGGGCCCGTACCGCGGCGGCAGCCCGGGCGAGGAGACGGCCGCGCTCAACGCCGGGCAATGCCGCCCATCCCGGCTGGGCGGCGCGGGCACTGCGAACCGCCCGGTCGACATCCCCGGCGTCGGCCTCGGCGATGTGGGCCAGCGTCTCGCCGGTGGCCGGATTCACAGTGCTGAAGCGCTGTTGTGTGCCGCTGTCGACCTCGGCGTTATCGATCCACAGCAGGCGATCAGGCGGATTGGTCATAGCGGTCTCCGGTCAGCATCTGCAGTTGCGAGTCCAGGTAGTCATGGGCCATCGCCCGCGCCGCATCCACATCCAGTCCGCCGGTGCGCAGGCTGGCGCGGAGCCAGAGGCCGTCGATCATCACCCCGAGTCCTTCGGCGACATGCAGGGCATGGTCCCGGGGCATCAGGGTCGACAGGGCGTGCGTCAGGTTGCTGCCCAGACGGCGGGTCACCACCCGCTGGATACGGGCGAGGGCCGGTACGTGGTTGACCTGGGCGTAGAAGGACAACCAGCTGCTGACCGTGACCTCGTCGGACTGACTGGCGGCGAAGTTGGCGTCGATAATGGCCCTTACGCGCGGCAGACCGGCGGCGGTGCCGTGGCGGGCCTTGCGGTATTCCTGCTCCAGCGAGCGGACCAGGTACAGGTACGTGGCGGCGAGCAGATGGCCCTTGTCGCCGAAGTAGTGCGAGACCAGACCGGGGGAGATACCGGCGCGCTGGCCGACCCGACCCAGTGTCGTGGCCTGCAGCCCCTGGTCGTGGATGACCTGCAGTGTTGCCTCGATCAGCTGCTGCTGGCGGATTGCCTCCATTCCTTTCTTCGGCATGACCTTGTCTCCGGTTTGGTCCCGTTATTCTAGTTTTTATTAATTGACTGCTCAATTAAAAACATGATGAGGTGACAGTGGCACAGCATTGTGTAGGCAACCACTGGAGGATGCATGAACATCCGCACCGTAAGCACTGCCGCTGGCGCGGCCCTTTTATCGCTCACCGGCGTGACGGCCATGGCGAGCGAACCCGAGAGCTGCCAGTCGGTGGGTCTCGCCAACGTGAACTGGACCGGCGTGACCATCAAATCCGAGGTCATGCAGTATCTGCTCGACACCATGGGCTACGAGACCGAACTCACGACGGCGTCGGTACCGATCGCATTCCAGTCGGTGGCCGACGGCCAACGCGATGTCTTCCTGGGCCTTTGGCTGCCCACGCAGGAGAGCATGATCCGGCCCTACCTCGACGATGATGAGATCGAACAGGTCACGGCCAACCTGGAAGGCGCCAAGTACACCCTGGCGGTGCCCGAGTACGTCTGGCAGGCCGGCGTTCGCGACTTTGCCGATCTGGATGAGTACAGCGACCAGTTCGAGGGCCGCATCTACGGCATCGAGGCCGGCAACGACGGGAATGCCGCCATTCAGGCCATGATCGATGACGGCTCGTTCGGTCTCGGCGACTGGCAGCTCATGGAATCCTCCGAGGCCGGCATGCTGACGCAGGTTCAGCGCTCGGTTCCCCGCGAGGACTGGGTGGTGTTTCTGGGCTGGGCGCCCCACCCGATGAACATCAATATCGACATGCGCTACCTCACCGGTGGCGATGACTACTTTGGCCCCAACCAGGGCGGTGCCACGGTCTATACCATTGCCACCGAGGGCTATGCCGAGCGCTGCACCAATGTCGGCCGCCTGCTGGACCAGTACGCCTACAGCGTTGAGGAGCAGAGCAAGGCCGGTGGCTACGTCATCAATGACGACATGACGCCCCTCGAGGCCGGCCAGGCGCTGCTCGAGGAGCAGCCGGAACTGCTGGAGCGCTGGCTCGACGGCGTCACCATGGCGGACGGCAATCGCGAAGCGCTGACGGCTGTCCGAAACGATCTCGGACTCTGAACCTGCCGGTCAGACCCCGGCCGTTACGGCCGGGGTCAGCCCCGAGAGCTGCACGCCCAGCAGCCGCACGGCGCGGTGAAGCCGATGGGCGTACAGGCATTCGTGCACCGCATCGGCCAGCGGTGCGAAGCGGTCGGTAGGTGCCTGCAGGGTCCGGGAGCGCGTATGGGTCGTGAAATCGCGGTAGCGGAGTTTGACGGTCACCGTCTTCGCCGCGAGGCCGCGTTCCATGAGCCGGGCATGGACGCCGTCGAGCATCTGTCGCGCCTCGTGGGCCAGTCGGCCGCTGCTGCGGCAGTCCCGCTGGAAGGTCCGCTCCCGGCCGATGGACTTGCGCACCCGCTCGGTCTGCACCGGCCGGTCATCCTCTCCATGGGCGGCCCGCTGCAGTGACCGGGCATGGCGTTCGCTGAATGCCCCCCGCAGGCGATCCGCCGGCAGGGCGGCCAGGTCGCCCACCGTCTGCACACCCAGACCGGCGAGGCGTTCAGCGGTCCGCGGGCCGACCCCGTGCAGAGTGCGCACCGGCAGGGGCCAGACGCGGTTCGGCACATCCGTCGGGCGCAACCAGGTCAGGCCGTCGGGCTTTTCCAGATCGGATGCGATCTTGGACAGTAACCGATTGGGGCCGATGCCCACCGAGGCCACCAGAGCCGTGCCGGCGAGGATGTCCGCTTTCAGCCGCCGGCCGATGTCGAGTGCATCCGCCTGCCGGTCGCTGATGTCCAGATAGGCCTCATCAAGCCCCACGGGCTGCAGCCGCTCGGTGACTGCGGCCAGGTGTTCGAACACCCGCTCGGAGGCCGCCCGGTAGGCCGTGAAATCCACCGGCAGAAACACCGCGTCGGGGCAGAGCCTGGCGGCGGTGCGCAGCGGCATGCCGGAGTGAATGCCGAATACCCGCGCCTCATAGGTGGCCGTGGAGACAACGCCGCGCCGGGTGGGGTCGCCCCGCCCGCCCACGATCACCGGCCGGCCGGCCAGATCGGGACGGCGCTTGAGCTCCACGGACGCGAAGAATGCGTCCATGTCGACATGCATGATGGTTCGCATGACGAGGTCGACAACGGCCTCAGCCGGCGGCTTCGCCGAGATCGTCCAGGAAGCGCTGCTCCCACGCCCCGATATCCTTGTCGCGCAGCGTGGCCATCATCCGATGGTGGCGTCGCCGCCGCTCGGGCAGCGGCATGGCCAGGGCCTGATTGAGGCCATCGGCAATGGCGTCGATGTCGTAGGGATTGACCCGTACGGCGTCGGTGAGCTCGGCCGCCGCGCCGGCCAGCTCGGAGAGCACCAGTACACCCGGGTTGTCCGGGTCCTGGCTGGCGACGAACTCCTTCGCCACCAGGTTCATGCCGTCGCGCAGCGGCGTCACCACGCCCACCCGCGCCGCCCGATAGAGACCCACGATGGAGCCCCGGGCGAAGGTCTTGTTCAGATAGTGGATCGGGGCCCAGTCCAGATCGGCATAGGTCCCGTTGATATGCCCGCTCAACCCCTCCAGCCGCTGCCGCAGCTCGGCGTACTCGGCGATGTCGCCCCGGGATGGGCTGGCAATCTGCATCAGGACGGTATGGCCGCGTCGGTGCGGATAGTCGTCGAGCAGTGCCTCGAAGGCGCGGAAGCGCTGTTCCAGGCCCTTGGAGTAGTCCAGCCGGTCGACCCCGATCATCAGGTCGCGCTCGCCAAGGCCGTCGAGCAGCCGGCGCACCCGCGGCGTCGTCATGGTACGGCGACTGAGCTCGGCGAGCTCATCCACGGCCACGCCCACGGGGTAGACGCCAGTGTGGAAATGCCGGTTCCGGTGGCGGAGATGCCCCGGCGAGAAAACCAGTGCGCCGATCGCGCGGCTCGCGGACTCCTCGAAGGCATGTCGGTCGTTCTCGGTCTGGAAGCCGAGCAGATCGAAGCGGCACAGATCCTCGAGAAGCCGGCGATGGCCCGGCATGGCCCGCAGGACATCGTAATCCGGGAACGGGATATGGAGGAAAAAGCCGATGTGGTTGCGCACGCCCCGCTCACGCAACTCCCGGGCGAGCGGCATGAGGTGGTAGTCATGGATCCAGAGGACATCGTCGGGCTCGAGCAGCGGCGCCAGCGCATCGGCGAACAGCGCATTGACCCGGGCGTAGCTCTCGGAGTACCGACGCTGGTAGTCCATGGCACCCAGGTTGAAGTGGAACACCGGCCAGATCACGGCATTGGCATAGCCGAGATAGAAGTCGTCATAGTCTTCCCTGGCCAGCGGCAGGGTGGCGTAGTCAATGCCCTCGTGCCGGACCACGCGTGGCCGGGTCACGGGGCCGGCGCTCAGTTGCCCGTTCCAGCCAAACCACAGTCCGCCGCGCCGGGCCAGTGCATCGGACAGGGCCACGGCCAGACCGCCCGCCTGGGGCTGACCGGCCCTGGGGGTCGGGACCCGGTTGGAGGCCACCACCAGTCGGCTCAAAGGCTCTCCTCCCAACTGCGGCTCAGGCGCATGGCCGAGTGAATCAGACCGACCATGCTGTAGGTCTGCGGGAAATTGCCCCACAGTTCACCGTTCTCCGTATTCAGATCCTCGGACAGCAGCCCGAGTTTCGTGCGGTGTCCGAGCATGTTGCAGAAAAGCCGCCGCGCCTCCTCGCCGCGGCCGATGGCCTGCAGCGCGTCGATGAACCAGAACGTGCAGATATTGAAGGCGTTTTCCGGCAGGCCGAAGTCATCCTCGGCGGCGTAGCGGAACAGGTGATCGCCGCGACGCAACTGGCGCTCGATGGCCTCGACCGTGCCGATGAAGCGCGGATCGTCGGGGGCGATGAAGCCGAGTTCGTGCATCAACAGCAGGCTCGCGTCCAGCGTGTCACCGCCAAAGGTCTCGGCAAAAGCGCCGTGTTGCTCGCACCAGGCCTCTCGACAGATGGTCTCGTGCATGCGGTCGGCCTCGCCCTGCCAGCGGGCCGCGTCGGCATCCAGGCCGAGACGCTCGGCGATGCGCCGCAGCCGGTCGCAGGCGGCCCAGCACATCATCGCCGAATAGGTGTGGACCCGCGCCCGGCCGCGATATTCCCAGATGCCGGCGTCCGGCTGATCGTAGAGTCGCGCCGCCTCCTCGCCCAGTGGGCAGAGGCGGTGGTAGAGCGCCTTGTCGCCCGGCCGCTCGAGGCGTTCGTCGAAAAACGCCTGGGTGGCGGCCAGCACCACCGTCCCGTAGACGTCATGCTGATCCTGGTGATAAGCGGCATTGCCCACCCTGACCGGCCCCATCCCCCGGTAGCCGGTAAAGGCATCGGCCCGGGTCTCGTCAATGCGTCGCTCGCCACCGATGCCGTAGAGCGGCTGCAGACGATGATCCCCGCTCGCAGCGACCAGGTTGATGATGTATCGCAGGAAGCCCTCCATGGTGCGCGTCGCGCCCAGTCGGTTGAGGGCATGGACGGTGAAATACGCATCCCGCAGCCAGCAGTATCGGTAGTCCCAGTTGCGCCCGCTATCGGCCGCCTCGGGAATAGAGGTGGTGAAGGCCGCAATCACCGCGCCGGTATCCTCGTAGGCGGAGAGCTTGAGGGTGATCGCCGCCCGGATCACCTCGCGCTGCCATTCGAAGGGAATCGCCAGGGAGCGTGCCCATTCCCGCCAGTGGGTCTCGGTATTCTCGAGAAAGCGCCGGCCCATGGCATCGACGGATTCCTTGGCGCTCTCGTCCGGGCCCAGCACAAAGGTCATCGTGCCATCCACCACAAACGGGGTTTCCTCCAGCACATGGGTCAGCGGCGCATCCGTGGTCACCCGCAGCACCTGCTCCTCGCGAATGAAACGGACGTGGTTGCTGCCGCGGGTGGTGGCCGGCTGCTGGCCGTCCCAGCCGCTGGTGGGCCGCAGTCGCGTGCGGATGACCGGATTGCCACGCAGCACCTCAAGGCGGCGAATGATCATGACCGGCCGGTAGTAACGGCCATACTGTCGGAAGCGCGGGCAGAAGTCGGTAATCCGGAGTACCGCCCCATGCAGGTCGCTGAGTTCGGTGCAGAGGATCGCGGTGTTGTGCCGGTAGTACTGCCGGGTGTCGCAGTGGTCGATCAGTTCAATGCTGAAATGCCCCCGGTCTCTGGTGTCCACCAGCCGGGAGAAGGCCGGTTGGGCGTCGAACCGCGGCAGGCAGGACCAGACCAGCGCCCCGCCCGCGTCGATCAGTGCCGCGATCTGGCAATTACCGATCACGCCCAGTTCCAGATTCAGCTCGGAGGGGTCAGTTGCCTCGCCAGGCTGGTCAGCCATTGCAGTGCCTCGTTGACAGATTCGATCTCGTATTGCGCCGCGGTCGGGCGGTCGGTGCCGACGCGGATGGAATGGCCACCCAGCTCGTTGACGGCCCGGAAGGCGTCTTCATCGGTCACATCGTCGCCGATGAACACCGGGATGCGCCCCCGAAAAGGTGCCTCGGCCATGAAGGCCTCGACGACAGTGCCCTTGTGGTGGCTTGAAGGACGGAGCTCGAGCACCCGCTTGCCGGGCTGGACGCGAAACTCGTCGCCGAGGGCTTCGCAGTGCTTCTGCATGACCGCCGCGGCCTCTTCGGCCACGGCCGGCGCACCCCGGTAGTGCAGGGTCAGCGCGTTGCCCTTGTCTTCCATGGAAGTCCCCGGGTGCACCTCGACGAAACGGCTCAGCGCGGCGCGCACCTCGCTGAAGCGTTCGCTGTGATCCACGGGCTGGTAGAGCCGGCCCTGGCCATCCCGGCGCTCCAGGCCATGGATACCCGCCATGGCGGGCAGTGCGCCGTCGAGCAGGGCGTCGAGGCCGGCCAGATCACGACCGGAGACGATCGCCACGGCCCCGTCCAGTCGCTGGACCAGCGCCGTCAGCAGGTCCGGCAGGGCATCCGGGACCATCACGGCATCCGGATGCTCTGCGATCTCCACGAGGGTGCCGTCGAAATCAAGGAAAAGGGCCCAGCCGGTGTCGGGGGCCGGCAGGCCCGGCAGACTTGTCGCGCTCGCTTCGATCATCTCACCCCGTTCAGCCGCGTCCGGCCAGGAAGTTGGCCATCTCCTCGTTGAGGAGCTGACCAAGGGCTCGGGTGATGGCCGTGTCGATGGCCTCGGCATTGGCCTTTTCGCCCGGGGGCAGCGCGCGCTGCCGGGTCAGTGTGGTCTGGGCCCGGCCGGTGAACCGCTCGCCGTTCATCCAGGCAACACCCTGGAGGGCGATTTCCGTATCGAGTTTGTAGGGCACGCCGGCGGTGACATCGTGGGTCAGCACCTGAATGCGGATCTCCAGGCGCGGCTCGGCACGCCCGTCCCACAGGGTCGGCTCGAATCCATAGTCGCGCAGCGCCGCGGCGGCGGCCAGCTGAATGGCGTAGTTGATGTCATCCGCGGGCAGCAGGCGCACGATGGTGCCATCGGGGTTCTCGAGCATGCCCAGGTCACGGTCGCTGCGCATGTCCACGACCTGCAGGGAGACCGGCAGATCACCGCCGATCACAACCCCTGTCTCCGGGGGCTGGGGCGCCAGTCGCAGGTTCTGGGTGCCCTGGCTGCAGGCGGCGAGCAGCAGTGTGAGTCCGATCAGCAACAGGATCTGCTGGAGTCTTTTCATGGTTCAGTCCTCGAGTGGAATGGCAGAAGATTAACATCCCCGGCGCCTCCGCGGGCGCGCCGGCACTTGACGGCGGCAAGGGGGCGCCGGAGACTGCCGGGCCATTTCCGAGTCGCTTCGATCAGGGAAAGACCATCGTGAAAACCGTTCTGGAGGCCGTTCCGCCGGAGCTGCACAAGGGAGACGCGGCGGTGGATGCCGTGGTGGAAAAGGTGGCAGCCATCCAGGCGGGTACGCCGCTGGATGCCGTCAATATCCCCGAGATCCACGAGGAGCCATCCCGCAGCAGCAAGGGCGAGCGGCGCAAACCCTTCGCACCGCGCATGGCACCGCGCGATCTCGCCCGGATCCTCCATGACCGGCTTGGCCTGGAATGCATGATCAACCACGTCGTCGTCCACCACGACAGCGAACAGGCATTGGTCGACTGGGCCCGGGAGACCTGGGAGACCTGCGGCATCCGGCAGTTCGTGCTGGTGGGGGGCGGTCGCCGCTCGGCGCGCTATCCGGGGCCGACGGTCCCCGAGGCCAACCGGCTGATGCGCGACCGGGCCGGGATTCCGGCACTGCGGATCGGCAATATCTGCATCCCCTCCCGCGACGACGAGGCGCGGCGGGTGGCGGCCAAGGTGACGGCCGGGGCGGATTTTTTCACGACCCAGATCCTCTACGAGCCCGAGGGTTTCACCGGCATGCTGGATACGCTGGCCGAGGAGGGCGGCGCGCCGGCGGAAATCCTGCTCGCCTTCTGCCCGGTGCGATCCGTGCGCAACCTGCGATTTCTGCTCTGGCTGGGCGTCAGCCTCTCCGATGCGCTGGAGCAATGGCTCACTGCCATCGATGATGCAGTGCCCGAACGCTCGCTGGCCCAGATCCGCCGGGCCTGGACCGACATCATCGGGCATCAGCACGCCCACGGCCGAGAGGCGCCGAATCTGGGCGTCAATCTCGCCCCGATTGGCCCCATCGCCGCCGAAACCACCATCGACCTCGCCACCGACCTGGCCAGACTCCACCATGCCGGGTCCCGCGCGGTATGATGCCCGAATGACGACCACGCTCAGAGCGCTGATGAGCCAGTATCCCCGCACCGGCCGTCTGGAGTGGATCGGCCTGCGACCGGCGCGCCGTGCCGCACTGGAGATGCCGGATCAGGCCGAGGTGAACGCGACCGGACTGGTGGGCGATCGCTATGCCGGCCGCAGCGGCAAGCGGGCGGTGACGCTCATCCAGGCCGAGCATCTGCCGGTGGTGGCGGCCCTGATGGGGCAGCCCGGGGTGGATCCGGCGATCATGCGTCGCAACCTGCTGGTCAGCGGCATCAGCCTGTACGCCCTCCGCGGCGAGCGTTTCCGGGTGGGGGAGGTGCTGCTCGAGGGGACCGGCGTCTGCGATCCCTGCTCGTTCATGGAGGAATCGCTCGGGCCGGGCGGATACAATGCCATGCGCGGTCATGGCGGCATTACGGCGCGGGTGGTCGACCCCGGGCGCATTGCTCTGGGCGATGCCGTCGCCGCCGAGCTGGAGGATGCATCGGCATGAATGATCTCCCGCGTTTCTTTCGCAGACTGGGCTGGGTGTTTCTGGCGGTGGCCCTGAATATCGTGCTGATCGGTGTCGGTGCGCTCTGGATGAAGATCGGACCGGCGACGATTGGTGTGCTGCTCGACCCCGGCAACGCCGTGATCTGGCTGACCACGGCGCTGACCTTCGCGCCGGCGATCGGCAGCTTCTATGCCGCGAGGCTGTTCCGCCGCCGCCAGTCCGGCGCCTGAGGGCTAGTCCCCGGCCGGCGGCACCACCTTGCCGGGGTTGAGGTGATTTGACGGATCCAGCGCCGCTTTCAGGCGCCGCATCAGGTCCTGCTCCACCGGGTCCTTCAGCCGGGCCACCTCGCCGGGCTTCAGCTGCCCCACGCCGTGCTCGGCGGCAAACGAACCGTCGTAGGTCATGACCACATCGTGGACCCGCCGGGTGAGCGCATCCCATTCCGCGAGGAAGTCCGAATCGGCCATGGTCTCGGGCCGCGTCAGGTTGAAGTGGATATTGCCATCGCCGATATGGCCGAAGGCGCAGACCCGGACACCAGGGCAGGCCGCGCGGACGGCCTTGCTGGCGGCATCCATGAAGGCCGGCATATCCGCCACCGGAACCGAGATATCGTTCTTGATGCTGGCACCGGCGCCCTTCTGGGCACTGGGTATCCCGTTGCGCAGGCGCCAGAATGCCGCCGCTTCATCGGCGGTATCGGCGATCCGGTAATCGCCGGTCCCCGCCGGCGCCGCGGACAGCGCCCGCGCCAGCCGGCGCCCCAGCTCCGCTTCGTGGGCGCTGCTGGTCAGTTCAATGAGCAGATACCAGGGGTATTCTGCGGGCAGCGGTTCCGCACAGCCTTCTGCATAGGTAATCGCAAAGGCCAGGGGTTGCCGGCCCATGAGTTCGCAGCTGGTGATGCTGTCGCCGCTCTCGGCCCGCAGAATGCCGAACAGGGCGACCGCCGACTCGGCGCTGTCGAGGCCGACAATGGCGGTCGCCCGTTCGCGGATCGCCGGGAAGAGCTTCAGGGTGGCGGCGGTGATGATGCCCAGCGTGCCCTCCGCACCGATGAACAGATCCTTCAGGTCGTATCCGCTGTTGTCCTTGCGCAGGGTGCGCAGGCCATTCCAGGTCCGCCCGTCCGCCAGGACCACCTCGAGGCCCAGGGTCAGATCGCGGGCGTTGCCGTAGCGAAGGACGTTCATGCCCCCGGCGTTGGTGGCCAGGTTGCCGCCGATCTGGCACTCGCCCTCGGCCGCGTAACTCAGCGGGAAGAGTCGATCCACCGACGCGGCGGCGGCCTGGACGGCACTCAGCCGGCATCCGGCCTCGGCGGTGATGCTGAAGTTGTCCGCATCCACGGCGCGGATACGGTCGAGCCGCTCCAGTGACAGGATGATGGCCTCGTCGTGGCCGGCTGCCGCCGCCCCGCCGCAGAGGCCGGTATTACCGCCCTGCGGCACAACGGCGATCCCGTATTCGGCGCTGATTCGAAGCGCAGCGGCAACGCCGGCACTGTCCGCCGGGCGGACCACCGCAAGGACCGGGCGATCGGCGAAAAGCCCGCGCCGCTCCGCGAGGTATGAAGCCGTGCCCTTGCCGGCCGCAAGGACCGCCTCCGGGTCGAGCGCTTGTCTCAGTGCGTCGAGGAACTCCATACCGCCAATGGTCTCATCCCGCCCTCGTTACAGCCACATGCGCAGCAGCGCGCGCACCGGGAAGACCGCGGTCCAGACGCCCAGGGCCAGCACCGTCAGGCCGGCCACGCGGCGGAAGCCCTGATGCTGGAAGAACCGCGAGAGCCGGCCACCGGCAACGCCCATCAGCGCCATCGCGGGGATGGTGCCGATGCCGAAGGCGATCATGAAAGCGGCACCGCCGCCGGCGGAACCCACGCCGGCGGCGGTCAGGGCCATGGCGTAGACCAGTCCGCAGGGCAGCCAGCCCCAGAGGCCGCCCAGGGCGAAGGCCATCGCCGGGTTGTGGACCGGCATGCAGCGCTGGGCGAGCGGCGCGATGTGCTGCCAGAGCCGCAGCCCGACCCGCTCCAGCGGGGCCAGCAGATTGCGATTGAGGGTCAGCTGGATCCCCACCAGAATCACCAGGACCGCGGCGAACAGCCTGAGCAGCGGCGCAGCCGGGCCCAGGCCCTGGCCAATGCCGGCGCCCAGCAGGCCGGCGATGCCGCCGATGATCGCATAGCTCGCGACCCGCCCCAGGTTGTAGCCGAGCACGCAGGCCACGCCGCGACCGCCGGGTGCCGCGGTGCTCCCCAGGGCAGCGGCAATGCCGCCGCACATGCCAATACAGTGGCTGCTGCCCGCCAGCCCGGCGACCAGCCCGGCGATGAGGGTCGGGTCGGTTCCGCCCATGTTCATGGTGCCGTATCTCTTTTCTCTGGAGGATTATCCGAGTCCGCGGTGGAGGACTCGTCGGGGTTGTCGGGTTGCTTGGGTGGACGGCTGTCGTCGTCGAGCAGGATGCGCCAGGCGGGGCTGTCCAGATCATCGTACTGGCCGTTGCCGACCGCCCAGATGAAGGCGGCCACGGCGACCCCCAGCAGCATCACGCCCAGCGGGATAAGGATGAAGAGGATATTCATCGGGCCGCCTCGCCGGCGGTGTCCAGTGAACCCGCCGGTACCGATGCGCCCCGCGGGCTGCCGCCCCGGGTCAGGCGCAGGGCGTTGAGCACCACCAGCACGGAACTCGCCGACATACCGATGGCTGCGGCCCACGGCGGAATCTGGCCCATGGCGGCCAGCGGCAGCGCCAGGGCGTTGTAGCCCGCGGCCCAGGTCAGGTTCTCGCGAATCACCCGGCGGGTTCGCCGGGCCAGGTCGATGCCCGGTGCCAGCGCGGTGAGGCGCTCACCGGCAAGGAGCAGGTCGGCGCTGCCATGGGCAATGGCCGCGCCACTACCCAGCGCCACGGCCAGGTCCGCGCCGGCAAGCACCGGGGCGTCATTGACGCCGTCACCCACCATGGCGGTGGCGCCGCGCTGGCGCTGCGCCGTGAGCCAATCCAGCTTGTCCGCTGGCGTCAGTCCCGATCGCCACTCCTCGATACCGAGCCGTTCCGCTACCGCGGCCACGGCGGGTTCGGCATCCCCGCTGGCGATGCTGATCCGGATGCCGGCCTGTCGCAGGGCGGCAACTGCCGCCTGGGCGTCGGGCCGGATGCGGTCGGTGAGCACGAACCGGGCGAGCAGGCCTTCGGTACCTCCCAGCAGGATTTCCGTACCCGATTCGCTGCGGCGTGGCGGCACCGTCGCACCGCTGAGTGCGGCGACCCAGTCGGGGCGACCGAGTCGCAGTTGCCCGTCACCACGCCTGGCCTCGACACCCTGGCCCGGATGGCTTTCGATGGCTTCCACTGCGGGGTCGCGCCGCATTCCGTCAAAGGCCCGCGCCAGAGGATGGCCGGCCTCGGCCTCCATGGCGGCGGCCATGGCCAGGCAATCCGACTCGGAGTGCTTGCCCAGCGTGTCCCGCTCCCCCAGGGCGATCCGCCCCAGGGTCAGGGTGCCTGTCTTGTCGAAGACCACCTGCTCGACGGCGGCGAGCCGCTCGATGGCGTCCGCCCGGGCCACCAACAGGCCCTCCCGGGCCAGCCGCGAGGTGGCGCTGACCAGTGCCGCCGGTGTCGCCAGCGAGAGGGCGCAGGGGCAGGTCACTACCAGCACCGCCAGGGTGATCTCGAAGGCCCGTTCCGGTGCGATCTGGAGCCACACGGCACCGGTGACCGCCGCGGCGATGAGCAGGGCGGTGACGAACACCCGTGCGATCCGGTCGGCGAGCCGCGCCACCGGGGGGCGTTCCGCCTGGGCACGTTCCAGCAGGCGCATCACGGAGGCCACCACGGTGTCGCCGCCGGTCCGCGTGACCTCGATGTCCAGCGCGCCACTGGTGTTGGTGCTGCCGCCCACCACTTCGTCGCCCATGGAACGCGGTTGCGGGACCGACTCGCCGGTGAGCAGCGATTCGTCGACATGACTGCGACCGCTCAGGATCCGGCCATCCGCCGGGATGGCCTCGCCGGGACGCACCCGCAGGTGATCGCCGGGCTCCAGCGCGGCCAGCGCGACCCGTTCCTCGCCGTCGGCACCGAGCCGCAGTGCCGTGGCCGGCAGCAGGCGGCCGAGAGCGGTGCTCGCGCGCCCGGCGCGCTGCCGGGCCATCAGCTCGAGGAAGCGGGCGATGGTGAGGAAGAACACGAACATGGTCACCGAGTCGAAATAGACTTCGCCGGTGCCGGTGAACACATGCCAGACGCTTGCGGTATAGGCGCCGCCCACGGCCAGGGCCACCGGCACGTCCATGCCGGGGCGCCGGGCACGCAGGTCGCGCAGCGCGCCCTGGAAGAAGGGGTAGCCGGCGTAAAGCGCCACGGGGGTGGCAACCAGCGCGCTCACCCAGCGCAGCAGGGTCTCGAGCGCTGGATCCATGTCGGCCTGGATGGCGCCGGCATACAGGCCCACCGCATACATCATCACCTGCATCATCCCCAGGCCCGCCACGGCAAGGCGCCGGATGGCGGCGCGCTGCTCGCGCAGGGCCGCGGAATCGCGTTCTCCCGGGGTCAGCGGATGCGGGTGGTAGCCAATCCGGTCAAGCTCGCGCAGCAGCACCGAGAGCGCCGTCGTCTCCGGATCCCAGGCCAGTACGGCGCGGGCGGATGCCGGGTTGACGCTGATCCCGACCACACCCGGGAGGCGGCCGAGCAGATGTTCGATCAGCCAGCCGCAGGCCGAGCAGCGCAGCCCCTCGATGAGCAGAACCACCTCGGAACTGCCATCGCGGCGTGTTCGCACCAGTTCGCGCTGGGCGGTATCGCTGTCCCAGGCGTTCCAGTCGTCGGGTTGCGGATCGGGTCGCGGGGCACTCGCGGTGCGGTACTGGTAGAAATCCTCCAGACCGGCGCCGGCGATCAGGCTGGCGACGGCCGCACAGCCCGTACAGCACACCGAGTGGGTCTCGCCGTTGATGGTGACCGTCGGCGGATCACCCGGCGGGAGGGGCTCTCCGCAGTGATAGCAGCCGGTCAAGGTGCATCGGCACCGGCGCCGAGCCGGGCCTCGGTGGCGCCCGCGCCGACACGGCCCTCAAGCCGCCAGACCTCGGCCGGATCCGTGATGATCAGGTAATGCCGCTGGTCGATGGCGCGCGGCAGCCGCCCCTCGTAACGCTGACCGTCCACGCGCACCAGCTGGATGCGCTGGTCCCGGTCACCCTGAGTGGCGTGGGCCAGCCTCACGTCCAGCTGCTGGGGATAATTGTGGGCGCCGCCCAGCCACAGGCGGACCGTGCCATCGGCCTCGGGCAGACTGACCTCGGCACTCAGCCCCAGTCGGGCCGCCTCGGCGCGTGCCTTGCTGGTGCTCTGGTAACCAAGGCCGACCTTCTCGAAATCGCCGGTCACCAGGTTGTCGGCATGGCGGTTGGCGATCACCACGGTGCTGATTCCCGCCACCACCGCCGTCAGCGGCGGGACGATGACGAACCAGGCCCAGAACTGCCGATACCAGGGTGCGTCGTTAAGGCTCATCTGCATGATCTCGTTACCTTCGGTGCCGGACTAGCGGCCCACCGGTGTGCGGAAGCGGGTGGTCTCGGAACCGGTAATGTCGGTGCCATCCAGACTCTTCACGGTGACGGTCACGTCCACGCCACCGATCTTCTCGGTGGCATCGGGGTCGAGCTGGATTCGTGCCGGGATGGTACGGGTCTCGCCGGCGGTCAGCCGCACCTCACGGGGCTCGGTCTCGATGCGCACGCCGGCCGGCCCCTCAACGCTGAAGCCGTAGGTGTGCGCCTCACCACTCATGTTGGTCAGCTTGAAGCTGTAGCTGTTCTCGATCAGGCCATTGCCCGTCTCGCGATAGAGGGTGTTGCGATCGGTGAGGATATCCAGCCGCACCGGCTCGCGCATTGCCAGCCCGGTCGCGCCGGCGGTGACCAGGGCCAGCAGCAGCACCGTATAGAGGATGGTGCGTGGCCGGATCACCCGGCTGGGCTTGCCCTGCAGGGCGTTCTCCGTGGTGTAGCGCACCAGGCCCCGCGGGTAGTCCATCTTGTCCATTACGCTGTCGCAGGCGTCGATACAGGCCCCGCAGGCGATGCACTCGTACTGGAGCCCGTCGCGGATATCGATCCCGGTGGGGCAGACCTGGACGCAGAGATTGCAGTCGATGCAGTCGCCCAGGCCCTTTTCCTTCGGGTCGATACCCCGCTTGCGCCCGCCGCGGGGTTCGCCGCGTTCTTCGTCGTAGGAGATGATCAGCGTCTCGCGGTCGAACATCGCGCCCTGGAAACGGGCGTAGGGGCACATGTAGAGGCAGACCTGCTCACGCATGAATCCGGCGTTGAAATAGGTCGCAAAGCCGTAGAACAGGCTCCAGAACGTCTCCCAGGGCCCGAGCTGGAACGCCGCGGCGCGCATCAGCAGGTCGTCAATGGGGCTGAAAAAGCCCACGAAGGTAAAGCCGGTCCACAGCGAGAAGACGATCCAGAGGACCTGCTTGCTGCCCTTGCGCAGGATCTTCTCGGCATTCCACGGGCCGCGGTCGAGCTTCATGCGCTTGGCGCGCTTGCCTTCGGTCCAGTGCTCCATCCACAGGAACACCTCGGTCCAGACCGTCTGCGGACAGGCATAGCCACACCAGACCCGCCCCGCCAGTGATGTGACGAAGAAAAGCGCCAGTGCGCAGATCACCAGCAACAGCGTCAGGTAGAAGAAGTCCTGGGGCCAGAAGGTGAGGCCGAGGATATGGAACTGGCGGGCCGGCAGATCAAACAGGATCGCCGGCTCCCCGCCGATGCGGACCCAGGGCAGCACGTAGAAAAGACCCAGCAGCAGGAACACCGTGATCTTGCGCGCGGTCTGGTAGCGGCCCTTGATCTCCCGCGGGTGGATCTTCTCATGGGCGGCATACATCGAATCCGGGGCACTCATGCTGATCCCTTTCCGGTATCGCGACAGGGGGCGCGGACCAGCAGCACGCTGACCGCGCTGGAGAAACCGGCCACCGCCCAGAACATCAGGAAGCCGATGCTGTAGCCGGCGGTGCGGCTGATCTCCCAGTCCGGCAGTGTCTGCAGGCGCAGGGTCTCGGGGTCGATGCCCGAGAAAAAGATCATCGTCGCGAGGCCGGCGGACAGGAAGGCCGGCCACAGGCAGGCGCCGACCAGCCAGGCACGGCGTGGCGGGTAGGGCCGTTTGGCCGGATGCGTCACCGACGGTTCCTGCGCCGGTGCGCCCTCGACGGGATCAGCGGGCTGCGATCGCATCCCGGGCCTCCTCACCGCCCGACAGGCGGTAGACGTAGGCGGCGACCAGATGGATGCGGTCCTCGCCCAGCGTCTCGGCGAAGGCCGGCATCTGGCCATTGCGGCCGTTGATCAGGGTCTGTTCGATGGTCTCCAGCGATCCGCCGTAGAGCCAGGTGTCGTCCGTCAGGTTGGGCGCGCCCAGCATGGGATTACCCTTGCCCTCGACACCATGGCATGCCACGCACAGCGTCTGGTATTGCTGCCGTCCCTGACTGACCAGCCGCTCCGGCGCCTCGCGACCGTTGAGGCTGTAGACATAGGCCGCGGTCGCCTCAATGGCACTGTCGTCCAGGCTCGCGCTGAAGGCCGGCATCACGGCCTGGCGGCCGTTGACCAGGGTGTGGCGGATATCCGCCGGCGCACCGCCCCATTGCCAGTCCAGATCGGCGAGGTTCGGGTAACCCCGGGCGCCACGCCCGTCCGAGCCGTGACAGGTGGCGCAGTTGTTGGCGAACAGTCGCCCGGCGGTGGCCATGGCCTCGCCGTTCTCGGCCAGTTCGGGGATGGGGATCTCCGCATAGCTGGCGTAAAGCGGCGCGAAGCGCGCCTCGGCCTCGGCGACTTCCTTGTCGTACTGCTTGTACTGGCTCCAGCCGAGCAGCCCCTGGAAATTACCCAGGCCCGGGTAGAGCACCAGATAGATCAGGCTGAAAACGATGGTGATGTAGAACAGCCACAGCCACCAGCGGGGCATGGGGTTGTTGTACTCGCGAAGATCCTCGTCCCAGACATGACCGGTGGTCTCATGGGCCGCCGCCTCGCCCTTGCGGGGTTTGGCCGTCCAGCGAATGAGCCACCAGCAGGCAAAGATGTTGGCCAGCACGAAGGCAATGATGAAGATGCTCCAGAACAGGCTCATGAGCGGCCTCCTTCATCGCTGTTGCCCTCGCGCCGGTCGATGTCATCGCCCCTTGGCGGCAGCGGCTCGTCGTTCTCCAGCGGCAGCTGCGCGGCCTCATCGAACGACTGGCGGCGCTTGCGGCTGAATGCCCAGACGACGATCCCCAGAAAGGTCACAAGCAGGACCACGGTGAAAATTCCGCTAACCATCGCTGGTTCCTCCGTTCACGCCCAGACCCTGCAGATACGCGATGATGGCCTCCATCTCGGTCACCCCTTCCAGTTCCTGGGCCGCGGCGATGTCCTCGTCGCTGTAGGGCACGCCAAGATAATCACGCTGGGCCGCCATGCTCCTCGCCACCTGCTCGGCATCGACCGTACGCTCGGCGAACCAGGGGTAACCCGGCATGTTCGACTGCGGCACCACGTCACGTGGATTGATCAGATGCACGTAATGCCAGTCATCCGTGTAAATACCGCCGACCCGGGCCAGATCGGGGCCGGTGCGCTTGGAACCCCACTGAAAGGGCCGGTCATAGACGAACTCGCCGGCCTTGGAGTAATCGCCATAGCGCTCCGTCTCGGCCCGGAAAGGCCGGATCTGCTGCGAGTGGCAGTTGTAGCAGCCGTTGGCGACATAGATGTCCCGGCCGGCGAACTCGATGGCCGGCAGGGGTTCCACCCCGGGCGAGGGCTTGGTGGTCTGCTGGGAGAAGAACAGCGGGACGATCTCGACCAGTCCCCCGATGCTGATCACGATGAAGATCAGCACGGCCATCAGCCCGGCGTTCTTTTCGACGACTTCATGCGACATGTCGATTCTCCTCAGGCGCTGGCCGCGGGTGCGGTCGCCGGACGACTCGCCTCAACGGGGCGTATCGTGCGCCAGACGTTGTAGGCCATGATCAACATGCCCGCGAAGAACAGCAGGCCGCCGAGCAGTCGTACCGCGTAATACGGATAGGTCGCGGAAAGAGACTCGATGAAGCTGTAGGTCAGCGTGCCGTCGTCGTTGACGGCCCGCCACATGAGCCCCTGCATGACGCCGGCGATCCACATGGAGGCGATGTAGAGCACCACCCCGATGGTGGAGACCCAGAAGTGGACGTTGATCAGCGGCACGCTGTACATCTGCTCGCGGTTGAACAGCCGCGGCACCAGCATGTAGATCGAGCCGATGGTGATGAAGGCGACCCAGCCCAGCGCGCCGGAGTGGACGTGGCCGATGGTCCAGTCGGTGTAGTGGGACAGGGCGTTGACCGTCCGGATCGCCATCATGGGCCCCTCGAAGGTGGACATGCCGTAGAACGACAGACTCACGACGAGGAAGCGGATGATCGGATCGTCCCGGAGTTTATGCCAGGCCCCGGACAGGGTCATGATGCCGTTGATCATGCCGCCCCAGGACGGCGCGAGCAGGATGAGCGAGAACACCATGCCGACCGACTGGGTCCATTCGGGCAGCGCCGTCCAGTGCAGATGATGGGGCCCTGCCCACATGTAGATCGAGATCAGCGCCCAGAAATGCACCACGGACAGGCGGTAGGAGTAGATCGGCCGACCGGCCTGCTTGGGCACGAAGTAGTACATCATCCCCAGGAAGCCGGCGGTCAGGAAGAAGCCCACCGCGTTGTGGCCATACCACCACTGCACCATGGCGTCCACGGCGCCGGCATAGACCGGATAGGACTGGGTGAGGGACGTGGGGATGGCCAGGCTGTTGACGATATGCAGCATCGCCACGGCAACGATGAAGGCCCCGTAGAACCAGTTGGCGACGTAGATGTGCTTGGTGCGCCGCCGCAGGATGGTGCCGAAGAAGGAGACCGCGTAGGCCACCCAGACCACTGTGATGAGCACATCAAGCGGCCAGATCAGCTCGGCGTATTCCTTGCTCTGCGTGTAGCCGAACGGCAGCGTCAAGATGGCCCCGAGGATCACCACCTGCCAGCCCCAGAACGTGAAGGCCGCGAGTCGGTCGCCCATCAGGCGCACGCCGCAGGTCCGCTGCACGACATAGTAGGACGTGGCGAACAGCGCCGAGCCGCCGAAGGCGAAGATCACCGCATTGGTGTGCAGCGGTCGCAGACGGCTGTAGGTCAGCCAGGGGATGTCGAAATTGAGCGCGGGCCAGAGCAGCTGCGCGGCAATGATTACGCCCACGAGCATGCCCACGATGCCCCAGACCACCGTCATGATGGTGAACTGACGCACGACTCGATCGTTGTACGCGGCGGGTGTCTGCATGATGGATCCAGCGTTGGAATTGTGATGGCAATCAAGTTTCCAACGCCGGGGAGGCCGGCGCTTTGATCCAGATCAAAACCCGGCGAGTCGCAGGACGAGTTGACCAGTCCGCTCAGTCGGGTCGGGGGTGGCGATCGCAGAGCGCCGAGGGGCCGACCGCCTCGAATGTCGGTACCCCGAGTTGCCCCAGCGCCCGGATCAGCTCCAGATGCAGAATCTCGAAGGCCCGTTCGGCACCGGCCATGCCGCCGGCACCCACGCCGTAGGCGAATGCGCGGCCGGCCAGGGTGAAGTCCGCGCCCAGGGCTTTCGCCCGCAGCATGTCGGCGCCGCGGCGCACACCACTGTCCATGATGATGGCCATGCGGCTGCCGACCGCTGCGGCGATCGCGGGCAGTGCCTCGATGGTGGGTGGCCCGAAGGCGACCTGCCGGCCACCATGGTTGGAGACAACGAGTCCGTCACAGCCGATTTCCAGGCATTTCCGGGCATCCTGGGGGTGGAGGATCCCCTTGACCAGCAACCTGCCTTTCCATCGCGCCCGGAGTTTCTCCAGGTCCTGCCAGGTGAAGCCCGGGGTGATCAGCGTCTTCTGGACCTCTGCGTAGGACGTCGCGCTCTGCAGGAGGCCCGCATAGTTGGCGATATTGGGCTTGCCATGGATCAGGCTCTCCAGCGACCAGCGCGGGTTGGCCATAAGGCCGGCCATCACGCCGGGGGTCATACGGAATGGCACTGCGAGTTGATTGCGGATATCGCGATCCCGCTTACCGGCGGCGGGTACATCGGCGGTCACGATCAATGTCGTGTACCCCGCCGCCTCCGCCCGCCGGATCAGGCCCTCCGTCACCCCGGGATCGCTCGAGACGTAGAGCTGGAACCAGCCGTTCCCGTCGGCCGCCTCGGCAAGCGACTCCAGTGTGGTGGAGGCGGCCGAACTCGCCACGTAGGGCAGGTTGTGGCGCTTGCAGAGCCTGGCCAGCGTCTCATCCGCACCGGGCCAGAAGGCGTTCAGCATGCCAATGGGCGCCATGCCGAAGGGCGCATCATAGGTGTGGCCGAACAAGGTGGCGCGCGTGTCCAGTGCGGAGACGTCCACCATGTAGCGGGGCGTCAGTTCCACCTCCTCGAGGGCCGCACTGTTGCGGCGCAGGTTGCGTTCGTTCTCCGCGCCGCCATCCACGAGGTCAAAGGCGAAACGCGGGATGCGCCGCCGCGCCCGGCGGCGCAGATCCTCGATCGAGGCGGCGCGGTCGAGCCCCATCAGCTCGACCACCCACCGTCGATGGCCAGTGCCTGACCCGTGGTAAAGGCGGCCAGGTCACCGGCGAGGTAGCAGACCATCTCCGCGATCTCCTCGGGCTGGCCGAGCCGGCCCATGGGCTGGCGCTCCTTGAACGCGGCCAGTGCCTTGTCGAAGTCGCCGGTTGCCGCCAACCGGTCGTTCAGCGATGGGCTCTGCACCGTGCCGGGGCAGATGGCGTTGCAGCGAATGCCCTCCTTGACGAAATCCTTCGCGATCGACCTGGTCATGCCGATGATCGCCGCCTTGGATGCCGCGTAGGCAAAACGGCGGGGCGCGCTTTTCTCGCTCGACACGATGGAGGCGATGTTGATTATCGATCCGCTCCCGGTCTCGCGCATCCCCGGCAGGACCGCTTTGGTGATCCGGAATATCGCCTTGGCATTGAGGTCGAACGATCGGTCCCAGACCGCATCGTCGCAATCGAGGATCGTGCCGTCATGCACCCATCCGGCGCAGTTCACCAGCACATGCACGGGGGCCACGGAGGCAACCAGTGCCTCGACCGCCTCGCCGTCCAGCACGTCGAGCTGATGGCCGGTCATACCGGGTAGGTCACGGGCAACGGCCTCCACCGCCGGACCGTCGAGATCGGTTGCGATCACCCGTGCGCCGCGGGCGGCCAGCGCTTCGGCGCTGGCCCGACCGATGCCGTTGGCGGCGCCGGTGACCAGTGCGGTCTTGCCTGCGAGTGTGTTGTCCATGCGTCCTCCTCAGCGGGCGAGCCAGCCGCCATCGACGGTGACTACGCTGCCATGGCAGTAGTTGGCGGCATCCGACGCCAGGAAAACGGCGGCGCCGGCGATTTCCGAGGGCTCTGCGAAACGGCCGGCGGGGATGCGCTCGAGCAGCGCCCTCGATCGCTCCGGGTCGTCACGCAGTGCCTGGGTGTTGTCCGTCGCGGTGTAGCCCGGTGCGATGGCGTTGACGTTGACGCCGCGGGGTGCCCATTCGTTGCACAGGGCCCTGGCCAGGCCGATGACGGCATGCTTGCTCGACGCATAGGCCGGCACGCGCAGTCCGCCCTGGGAGCCCAGCACCGACGAGACGATCACGATCTTGCCGGCGCTCTGGTCGACCATGCGCCGGCCGGCCGCCTGGGACAGCAGCCAGACCGAGTCGAGGTTGACCGACAGCACCCGCTGCCAGTCCGACAGGGCCAGCTC
>CAJXND010000005.1 GCA_913056385.1 uncultured Ectothiorhodospiraceae bacterium | reverse complement strand
CTGGTCGACCTCGACACCGCCGGGGGCGGCGGCCGGCGCACCGGGCTCTACTTCGGGATCTGGAACATGGCCACCAAACTGGCCCTGGCGCTGGCCGTGGGCATCGCCTTCCCCCTGCTCCAGTGGTTCGGCTTTGATGCCACGCAGGTCGATGACCGCGATGGCACGCTGGCGCTGGCGCTTTTCTACGGCGCGGTGCCCATCGCCTTCAAACTCGCCGCTACGGCGCTGATGTGGCGCTTTCCCCATGACCGTCGGGCGCAGTTGGCGACGCGGGCCCGGGTACATGACGTGGAGGGTGCGCCCGGCGACGCGTCGGCGCCCTAGCGACCCGGATCCACCGCGAGGCGTGAACGCAACCAGCGCATCAGTCCGCCGATGACGGGGAACTGCTCGTAGAGCTCGCCGGCGGCATCCCAGTAGTCGATATGCTCCCGCACCCGACCGTCCTCGGCGAAGACCACCCGGGAGACGCCCTCCAGGGGACGGCGCGGCGCCTTGTCGCGCTTGAGCCTGAAGTGCAGACGCCAGCGCAGGTAACCCACCCGCTCGTCGCCCACCGACTCGAGCACCTCGAAGCGCGCCTCGGCGCAGTTGGCATACATATGCTCGAACACGGCCCGGATACCGCCGATGCCGTTCACTTCATTGAACGGATCCCGGAAGCGCGCGTTCTCCACGAAAACGGCATCAAGGCGCTCGAGATCCTCCGGCTGCATGGCCGCGAAGAATTCCCCGTAGCGCTGCAGGGCCGTCATTCCTGCACCATGCGGCGGGTCAGCGCGAAGTAGAGTCGATAGGGCAGCAGCCGCAGCAGCTTCAGCGTCCAGGCGAAGCGCTTGGGGAAGATGATCTCGAAGCCGGCATCATCGATCTCGCGATGGATGTAATCGGCGGCCTGCTCCGGGGTGATCAGCTGGGGCATGTGAAAGCGGTTTTTCTCGGTCAGGCGCGTCTTCACGAACCCGGGGTTGATCACCCGCAGGCTCACCCCGGTCCCCGCCAGGGCCGGCCGCAGGGATTCGGCCATGTTGAGCACGGCCGCCTTGCTGGCGCCGTAGGGCGCGGCCTGGGGCAGGCCGCGATAGGCGGAGAGGCTGGCCGTGACCAGGATCTGACCGCGGCCGCGGGCCCGCATGGGACCCAGCGCCGCCCCGACGCCGTTGACCGCGCCCAGATAGTTGACCTCGGCCAGGCGTCGGAACAGGGCGGGGTCGAACGCGTCCAGCGTCATCGGATCGTAGTCGCCGGCGTTGAGGATGATCGTATCGATCTCGCCGATCTCCGCCTCCACCGCATTAAAGACCTGCTGGCAGGCTTGCGGATCGGTGACGTCCAGGGGATAGGGATGAAGCCGGTCGGCGAGGTCGGTGTATTCCTCGCCGATCGCCCGCAATGCCGCCTCGCGGCGCGCGGATACCACCACCCGCCAGCCATCCCGGGCCAGTTTGATGGCCAGTGCACGGCCAATGCCGGCACTTGCACCCGTGATCAGTACCACCCGTCCGCCGTCTGTCGTCTCTGCCGCCATGGGCCATCCTGTGCCGTTGAGTGAGCTGTGCGTACAATCTTACGGTCTGACCACGGTTATCCGCCAACGACTCCGCGACCCGCCACGAGGAGTGCCCGACATGGCCCCGGCCCTTTACTGGATACGGCGCGACCTGCGCCTCGCCGACAACCCCGCCCTCACCGCCGCCGCGCAGGGTGGCCGGCCAGTGATCCCGGTCTATATCCACGCCCCGGACGAGGCCGGCGCCTGGGCACCGGGAGCCGCCAGCCACTGGTGGCTGCATCACAGCCTGCAAGCGCTCGCCAGTGACCTGGCGGCTCATGGCCTGCCGCTGGTGATCCGGCACGGAGACAGCCTCGCGGCACTGGAGTCGGTCATCGCGGCGACCGGCGCCGGGGCGGTGCACTGGAACCGTCTCTACGAACCGGCGCTGATCCGCCGTGACAAGGGCATCAAGCAGCAGCTGCGGAGCCGCGGGCTCGAGGTCCACAGCCACAATGCGGCCCTGCTGCATGAACCCTGGACGGTGCAGACCGGTACCGGTGGCGACTACAAGGCATTCACGCCGTTCTGGCGGGCCTGCCGCCGGCAGGCGGATCCCGCCGCCCCGCTGGCGGTCCCCGGAGACCTGCAGGCCCCGGCGGGGGTTGAGCGGCTCGACGGGGTGCGCCTGCCGGCGCACGGCGGTGACGATCCCCTCACCGCACTGCAACTGCTGCCGCAGGTCGACTGGGCCGGCGGCCTGCAGGCGCGCTGGCAGCCCGGCGAGCGCGGCGCGGTCCGGCGCCTCGAGGATTTCCTGGCGGCGGCATTGGCCGCCTACGACGAGGGCCGCGACCTGCCGGCCATCGCCGGCACATCGCGCCTGTCCGCGCATCTGCATTTCGGCGAGATCGGGCCGCGACAGGTCTGGCAGGCGGTTCAGACCACGCTGGCCCGGCACGGGGCCGAGGGCGGGCTGCTGCACGGGGCGGAATCGTTCCTCGCCGAGATCGGCTGGCGGGAGTTCGCCCATCATGTGCTCTACCACCATCCCGACTTCCCCGACGAACCCCTCAACCCGAGATTCGCCGATTTCCCCTGGCAGGCGGATCCTGGCGAGCGGTTACTGGGCGCCTGGCAACGCGGCGAGACCGGCATCCCCCTGGTCGATGCCGGCATGCGCGAGCTCTATGCCACCGGATGGATGCACAACCGGGTGCGCATGGTGGTGGGCTCTTTCCTGGTCAAGAACCTGCGACTGCCCTGGCAGGACGGCGAGGCCTGGTTCTGGGATACGCTGGTGGATGCCGATCTGGCGAGCAACAGCCTCGGCTGGCAGTGGGTGGCGGGCAGCGGTGCCGACGCCGCGCCGTATTTCCGGGTCTTCAATCCGGTCCGCCAGGGCGAGCGCTTCGACGCCGGCGGCGACTACGTTGCCCGCTGGATCCCTGAACTGGCCCGGCTCCCGGCCAAACACCGCCATGCCCCCTGGCAGGCGCCGGCCGGTGTGCTCGCCGACGCCGACCTGACCCCGGGCGTGGATTACCCGCACCCCCTGGTCGATCTCAAGGAGAGCCGCCAGGCGGCGCTGGCCGCCTTCGAACAGATCAAGAAGCCGGGTTGAACCGGCGCCGGGACTGATATCATCCGGCTTCGATCAACCGGCCACCAGGAGCCCGTCTTGTCCCCCGAGCGCCTTTACCAGAGCGAGATCACCAGTCTGCCGCTGCTCCAGCGTGGCAAGGTCCGTGATGTCTATGCCGTGGATCGCGAGACCCTGCTGGTGGTGACCACCGACCGGCTGTCCGCCTTTGATGTCATCCTGCCCGATCCCATCCCCGGCAAGGGCGCCGTGCTGACCCGGCTGTCGAACTTCTGGTTCGACCGGCTGGCCGGCGCCATCCCGAACCAGTGCCTCGATCTGCCACTGGAGGCGGTGCTGAGTGACCCCGAGGAACGCGGGCAGGTGGCCGGCCGAGCGGTGGTGGTCCGTCGCCTGGCGCCGCTGCCCTTCGAGGCCATCGCCCGGGGCTATCTGATCGGTTCGGGCTGGAAGGACTACCAGGCAGACGGCCACCTGTGCGGCATCCCGCTGCCCGCGGGCCTGCGCCAGGCGGATCGCCTGCCGGCGCCCCTGTTCACGCCCTCCACCAAGGCCGAGGTCGGTGGCCATGACGAGAACGTCGCCTTCGACGCCGTCATCGGGGAACTGGGCCGTGACATGGCCGAGGAGCTGCGCGACATCACGCTCAGGCTCTACACCGAGGCGGCGGGCCATGCGCGGGATCGCGGCATCATCATCGCGGATACCAAGTTCGAGTTCGGCCTCGATCCCGCCGGCGACCTGGTCTGGATCGACGAGGCACTGACACCGGACTCGAGCCGCTTCTGGCCCGCCGATGCCTACCGGCCGGGCCGCTCACCGCCCAGCTTCGACAAGCAGTTCGTTCGGGACTACCTCGAGACCCTGGATTGGGACAAGACACCGCCCGCCCCCCGTCTGCCCGATGGGATCATCGAGCAGACGGCGGACAAGTACCGAGAGGCGGAACAGCGGCTGCGCCGCTAGAGGATCTCGTTGACCCGAACCACCTTGAGGGCGTTGGTGCCACCGCGAACGCCGGCCAGATCGCCCTTGGTGATGACCACGAGGTCATCACCACTGACCACATCCCGGCTTTTCAGCTCGGCGACGGCCTCGCGGTTGACCGCGTCATGCTCCCGCTGCATGGGATCGAAGCTGATCGGGTTCACGCCGCGGTAAAGCGTTACCTTGCGCCGCGTGCGCGGCTGCTCGGAGAGCGCATAGATGGGAATATCGGTACCGATGCGCGACATCCACATGGCGGTAGCACCCGACTCGGTCATCGCCGCGATCGCCTTGGCCCCGAGGCTGTTGGCGGTGGTGATCGCGGTCTTGGCGATGGCCTCGTCGATGCGATCGAAATGCACCCCGGGCGCCAGGCCGGCGGTCGGGCGTGTCTCGTCGGCATAGGTCTCGGCCCCGACACAGACCCGTGCCATGGCGGCCACCGTCTCCGCCGGAAACTGGCCCATGGCCGTCTCCTCGGAGAGCATGACCGCATCCGTGCCGTCCAGCACGGCATTGGCCACATCCAGCACCTCGGCGCGCGTGGGCATGGGGTTGTCGACCATGGACTGCATCATCTGTGTGGCGGTAATGACCACGCAGTCGCGTTCACGGGCCATGCGCATGATGCGCTTCTGCACGCCGGGCAACTCGGCATCGCCGATCTCCACGGCCAGGTCGCCTCGGGCGATCATCACCGCATCCGCGGCTTCCATGATCTCCGCCAGCGCATCCACCGCCTCGTGGCGCTCGATCTTGGCGACGATGCCACCATGACCGCCGGCGTCCCGCAGCAGCGAACGGGCCTCGTCGATGTCCGCACCGTCCCGGGGGAATGACACCGCGACATAGTCGGCCTCGAGTTCCGCGGCGAGCTTGATATCGACCCGATCCTTGTCGGTCAGCGCCCGCACGGAGAGCCCGCCGCCCAGGCGATTGATGCCCTTGCGATCCGACAGCACACCGCCCACCACAACCGTGGTGTGGATGCGCGTCCCCTGGATACGCTCCACCCGGAGACGGATCATCCCATCGGCGAGCAACAGGATGTCGCCCGGGGCCACATCGTCGGGCAGCCCGGCGTAGGCAACGCCGACACCCTCGACACTGCCGACATCGCTGCCAAGCGACGGGTCGAGGAAGAAGGCCGCGCCCTCTTCCAGCTCCGTCGGCCCCTCGGCGAAGCGCTCGACACGGATCTTCGGGCCCTGCAGATCACAGAGCATGCCCACCACCCGGCCGGCGTCCTGGGCCGCCTGATGCAGGGCCTCGGCACGCCCGCGGTGCTCGTCATGATCACCGTGGGAGAGGTTCATGCGCACCACGTCGACGCCCGCGTCGACAATGGCACGCAGCGATTCGGGACGGGTCGTGGCCGGACCGAGCGTTGCCACTATCTTTGTCTGACGGCTCATTACCGATCCTCCTTAACGATCCAGCACCGCCACGGCCGGCAGCTCGCGCCCCTCGAGAAACTCGAGGAAGGCACCGCCCCCCGTGGAAATATAAGAGATACGATCGCTCACGCCATACTTGGCCACGGCCGCGAGGGTGTCGCCCCCGCCGGCAATGGAGAAGGCAGGGGAGTCGGCAATCGCCTCGGCCATTGCCCGCGTGCCGCCACCGAAGGCGTCGATCTCGAACACGCCGACCGGGCCGTTCCAGACGATGGTACCGGCCTGGCGCAGACGCTCGGCATAGGCCGCCGCGGTCTTCGGGCCGACGTCGAGGATCATCTCGTCGTCGCCGACCGCGTCGACGTCGCGCACCCGGGCCTCGGCGGTCTCACTCAGCTCGTCGGCGACCACCACATCCTCGGGGATCGGAATCTCGCCCCCGGCGGCGCGGGCCTTGTCCATGAGCGCCCGGGCGGTATCCACGAGGTCGGCCTCGATCAGCGACCGACCCACCGGATAACCGGCGGCCGCGATGAAGGTGTTGGCGATACCGCCACCCACGATCAACTGATCCACGCGGTCGGTGAGCTGCTCGAGCACGGTCAGCTTGGTGGAGACCTTGGAGCCGCCGATGATCGCCACCAGCGGCCGGGCGGGCGCCTCCAGCGCCTTGCCCAGAGCCGCCAGCTCGGCGGCCAGCAATGGCCCGGCCACGGCGTCCGGCGCAAAGCGCGCGACCCCGTGCGTGGACGCCTGGGCGCGATGCGCGGTGCCGAAGGCATCCATCACGAACAGGTCGCAGAGCGCGGCCATCCGCCGGGAGAGATCCTCGTCGTTATCCGT
This sequence comes from uncultured Ectothiorhodospiraceae bacterium, assembly GCA_913056385.1. Lineage (GTDB taxonomy): Bacteria > Pseudomonadota > Gammaproteobacteria > Nitrococcales > Nitrococcaceae > Spiribacter. Next base: position 52,185 of record CAJXND010000005.1, on the reverse strand, counting down.
CTCGCCGGCGTTGAAGCGGACATTCTCGCAGAGCACGAGCTGCCCGCTGGCCGGGGCCGGATCGGTGTCCAGCCAGTCGCGGACCACGGGCACGTCCCGGCCCAGCAGTTCGCCCAGCCGACGGGCAACCGGGGCCATCGAGGCCGCCGGGTCGAAGGATCCCGCCTTCGGACGACCGAGATGGCTCATCACCATGACCCGGGCGCCGGCATCGAGCAGACGCTGAAGGGTGGGCAGCGCGGCCCTCAGCCGCGCTTCGTCGCCAACCCCGCCATCCTTGAGGGGGACATTGAGATCCTCGCGGACCAGCACCCGTTGATCCGCAAGGGCGACATCATCCAGGGTCCTGACCGCCATTACTTGGCCTTCATCATGGCCAGGGCCGTATCGAGCATGCGGTTGGAGAAGCCCCACTCGTTGTCATACCAGGCACAGGCCTTCACCAGCCGGCCACTGACCTTGGTGAGGGTCGCGTCGAAGGTGGAGGAATGCGGATCGTGGTTGAAGTCCACCGAGACATAGGGGCCGTCACTGTAGGCGAGCACCCCCTTGAGCGGGCCCTCGGCGGCGGCCTTGACCACCTGGTTGACCTCTTCCACCGAGGTATCCCGCGAGGCGATGAAGGACAGGTCGACACTGGAGACGTTGATGGTGGGAATGCGCATCGCATAACCATCCAGGCGCCCATCAAGCTCCGGGAGCACCAGGCCGACCATTGCGGCCGCACCGGTCTTGGTGGGGATCTGAGACATGGTGGCGCTGCGGGCGCGGCGCAGGTCCTTGTGGTAGACGTCGGTGAGCACCTGGTCGTTGGTGTAGGCATGAATGGTGGTCATCAGACCCTGCTCGAGGCCGATGGCATCATTGAGCGGTTTGACCAGCGGCGCCAGGCAGTTCGTGGTGCAGGAGGCGTTGGAGACGATGGTGTGATCGGCGCGCAGCACGTCATGATTGACGCCGTAGACCACCGAGGCGTCCACGTCCTTGCCGGCGGGCGCGGAGATCAGCACCTTCTTCGCGCCACCCTGGAGATGGGCGGATGCCTTCTCCTTGCTGGCGAACAGCCCGGTGCACTCCATCACCACGTCGACGCCCAGTTCGCCCCAGGGGAGACTGGCCGGATCCCGCTCGGCGAGCACCTTGATCTCGTCGCCGTTGACAACCAGGTTGCCGTCGCGCACCTCGACCGTCCCGGGGAAGCGGCCGTGGGCGGTATCAACGCGGGTCAGGTGGGCGTTGGTGTCGGCATCACCGAGGTCGTTGATGGCCACGACCCGGATTTCGTCGCTGCGGCCCGCCTCGTAAATCGCGCGCAGCACATTACGGCCGATGCGGCCATAGCCGTTGATTCCAACCTTGATCGCCATGTTGTCGACTCCTGATTATTGCTCTGATCTTCGCTGATCGTGTCGTGATGAACGCCGGCGGTTTCAGTTCGCCAGCTGTTGCTCCAGGGCCGCCACCACTGCCTCGGTGGTCAGCCCCATATGCTCGTAGACCGTGTCGCCGGGGGCCGAGGCGCCGAAGTGGCCGAGCCCGACGAGGCCCGACCCGCTCCCCACCAGGGCTCGCCAGCTGTCCGGCGCCGCCGCCTCCACGGCGACCCGCGCCTGAACGGAGGCCGGGAGCACGGCCTCGCGGTAGTCCGCCGGCTGGGCCAGGAAGCGATCCAGGCACGGGACCGAGACGACGCGGACCGCATGCCCGCGCTCCTCCAGCGCGTCCGCCGCCGCCACCGCCATGCCCACCTCCGAGCCGCTGGCCATGACGATCGCCTCCGGCCGGGCGCCGGGCTCGCGCAGGACATAGCCGCCGCGGCGGATCGCGTCGAACTCGTCGTTCTGGCGCGGCTGATGGGGCAGTTTCTGACGGGACAGCGCCAGCGCGCTGGGGCCGTCGGTACGCTCCAGCGAGGCCTGCCAGGCCACTGCCGTCTCGGTGAGATCGCACGGCCGCCAGACATCCAGATTGGGGATCAGGCGCAGGCTGGGCAACTGCTCGATGGGCTGATGCGTGGGCCCGTCCTCGCCCAGACCGATGGAGTCATGGGTGTAGACGAGAATGCTGCGGACACCCATGAGCGCCGCCATGCGCACCGCGTTGCGGGCGTAGTCGGAGAACACCAGGAATGTCCCGCCGTAGGGGATGATCCCGCCGTGCAGCGCCAGGCCGTTCATGATGGCGGTCATGCCGAATTCACGGACCCCGTAGAAGAGGTAGTTGCCATCGGCATCCTCGGCGGAGACGGCGGTGCAGTCCGCCCACCAGGTGTTGTTGGACCCGGTGAGATCCGCCGATCCGCCCACCAGCTCCGGCAGATGGGGGCCAAAACCGTTCAACACGGCCTGTGAGTGCTTGCGGCTGGCATCGTCCCTGCCTTCCGCCTGGGCCTTCTCGATGAATGCCCGCGCATGCTCGGCAAAGTGCTCGGGGAGTTCGCCGGCCATGCGCCGCTCGAAATCAGCGGCCAGCTCCGGATGCGCCTCGCGGTAGGCCGCCAGCGTCTCCCGCCATTCGACCTCCGCCGCGGCGCCGCGGGCGCGGGCATCCCAGCCCTCGTAGAGTTCATCGGGAATCTGGAAGGGGCCATGCTCCCAGCCCAGGAACTCCCGGCTTGCCTGAATCTCGTCATCGCCGAGCGGCGCACCATGCACGCCATGGGTCCCGCAGACGTTGGGCGCCCCGAACCCGATGGTGGTCTTCGCACAAATCAGCGAGGGGCGGTCGGTCACGGTCCGGGCCTGTTCGATGGCGGCGCGCACGGCCTCGGCATCATGGCCGTCGACTTCCTCCACCACATGCCAGCCGTAGGCGCGGAACCGGGCGGGGGTATCATCGGTGAACCAGTCCCGCACCTTGCCGTCGATGGAGATGCCGTTGTCGTCGTAGATGCCGATGAGCTTGCCAAGGCCGAGGGTGCCCGCCAGCGAGCAGACCTCGTGGGAAATCCCCTCCATCAGACAGCCGTCGCCGAGAAAGCAGTAGGTATGGTGATCCACCAGCGTGTGGCCGGGCCGGTTGAACTGCCCGGCGAGGATGCGCTCGGCGAGCGCCATGCCCACCGCATTGGCCAGCCCCTGCCCCAGTGGCCCGGTGGTGGTCTCGACACCCGGCGTGTCGCCCACCTCCGGATGACCCGGCGTGCCCGACTCGAGCTGACGGAAGTTGCGCAGCGCGTCCATCGGCACGTCGTAGCCGCTCAGGTGCAGTAGCGAGTAGATGAGCATGGAGCCATGGCCGTTCGAGAGCACGAAGCGATCCCGGTCGGGCCAGTGCGGATTGGCCGGGTTGTGGCGGAGGAAATCATTCCACAGGACTTCGGCGATATCGGCCATGCCCATCGGTGCGCCGGGATGTCCCGATTGGGCCTGCTGGACGGCATCCATGGAAAGGGCGCGGATCGCGTTGGCGAGTTGACGGCGGCTGGGCATGGGGCGGTTTCTCCGGGGCAAATCCAAGCGGTGACAGGCCGGCAATTCTCCAGAACTTCCCGCATGCAGGCAACCGACTGTACACTTGGCCGAGTTTTTGTGCCGGCGACAGGGAGCGCACTGCCAGCAATGGGGAACCAGTATCTGTTCACCTCCGAATCGGTATCCGAGGGGCATCCGGACAAGGTCGCGGACCAGATCTCCGACGCGGTTCTCGATGCCATTCTCGCGGATGACCAGGCAGCGAGGGTGGCCTGCGAGACCCTGGTCAAGACGGGCATGGTCATCGTGGCCGGCGAGATCACGACCTCGGCCTGGATCGATCTGGAGGACCTGGTCCGCGGGACGATTCTGGATATCGGCTACAACAGTGCCGAGGTGGGCTTTGACGGCGCCACCTGCGCGGTGCTTAACGCCATCGGCAAGCAGAGCCCCGACATCAATCAGGGCGTTGACCGGGAGGACCCGGAGGAACAGGGTGCCGGTGACCAGGGCATGATGTTCGGCTACGCCTGCCGGGAGACGGACGTGCTGATGCCGGCGCCCATCACCTACGCGCATCGTCTGGTCAAGCGCCACAGCGATATCCGCCGCCGTGGCGTGCTGCCGTGGCTGCGCCCGGACGCCAAGTCCCAGGTCAGTTTCGTCTACGAGGACGGCGAGCCGGTGGCGGTCGATACCATCGTCCTGTCCAGCCAGCATGACGACACCGTCTCCCAGAGCGATATCAAGGAAGCGCTCATGGAGGAGGTCATCCGGCCGGTGATCCCCGAGCACTGGATCAGTGACCGGACGCGGTTCTTCATCAACCCCACCGGCAAGTTCGTGATCGGCGGACCGGTGGGCGACTGCGGCCTGACCGGCCGCAAGATCATCGTCGACACCTATGGCGGCATGTCGCGCCATGGCGGCGGGGCCTTTTCGGGCAAGGACCCGTCCAAGGTGGACCGCTCCGCGGCCTATGCCTGCCGCTATGTGGCCAAGAACATCGTCGCGGCCGGTCTCGCCGAGAAGTGCGAAATCCAGCTCGCCTACGCCATCGGCGTGGCGGAGCCAATGTCGGTCTTCGTCGATACCTTCGGCACGGGCCGTGTCTCCGAGGCCCGGCTCGTGGAACTGGTGCGCGAGCACTTCGATCTACGCCCCTATGGCATCCTGAAGATGCTGGACCTGGTCCGCCCCATCTATCGCCCGACGGCCAGTTACGGCCACTTCGGCCGCGAGGAGGACGGCTTCCCCTGGGAGCGGACCGACCGGGCGGAGGCCCTGCGCAGCGCCGCGGGCCTGTAACCGCCGCAGTAACCGTTCGCGTGTCGAGGAGCGCTGCACTTCGCCGGAAGGCGGGGGAGGCTCGGCACGCGGACTCAACGGACAACGGCGCTCGACGGAACACATGGAGTTGAACCATGAACGCTGTCGTTGAAACCAAGCTCTCCGGATCGATTATCGCCGATGCCGGCCTCGCCCCCTGGGGCCGTCGGGAGATCGAGATCGCCGAGACCGAAATGCCCGGCCTGATCGCACTGCGCGAGAAGTATGCCGGCGAGAAACCGCTGAAGGGCGCCCGCATCGCCGGGTCGCTGCACATGACCATCCAGACCGCGGTGCTCATCGAGACCCTCGAAGCCCTGGGCGCCGAGTGCCGCTGGGCAAGCTGCAACATCTACTCCACCCAGGATCACGCGGCGGCGGCCATCGCCGAGGCGGGCACCCCGGTATTCGCGTACAAGGGCGAGTCGCTGGAGGAGTACTGGGAGTTCACCCATCGCATTCTCGAGTGGCCCAACGGCACGCCCAACATGATCCTGGATGATGGCGGCGATGCCACCATGGCGGTCACGCTGGGCGCGAAGGCCGAGCAGGACCCCTCGGTGCTCGACGACCCGGGCAGTGATGAAGAGCGGGCGCTGTTCGCCGCGATTCGCCGGCGCCTCAAGGAAAACCCGGGCTTTTACGCGCGCACCCAGGCCGCCATCCAGGGCGTGACCGAGGAGACCACCACCGGCGTCAAGCGTCTCTACGAGATGCAGCAGACCGGTGAACTTCCCTTCCCGGCCATTAACGTCAACGACTCGGTCACCAAGTCCAAGTTCGACAACCTCTACGGCTGTCGCGAGTCACTGGTGGACGGCCTCAAGCGCGCCACTGACGTGATGATCGCCGGCAAGATCGCCGTGGTGGTCGGCTACGGCGACGTCGGCAAGGGTTGCGCTCAGAGCCTCAAGGCCCTCGGCGCCAGCGTCTGGGTCACCGAGGTCGATCCGATCTGCGCCCTGCAGGCCGCCATGGAGGGCTACCGCGTGGTCACCATGGAAGAGGCGGCGGACAAGGCCGACATCTTCTGCAGCGCCACCGGCAATTATAATGTGATCAACCACGATCACATGGCGGTCATGAAGGACGAGGCCATCGTCTGCAACATCGGGCATTTCGACAACGAAATCGATGTCGCCGGCCTGCGTCAGTACCAGTGGGAGAACATCAAGCCGCAGGTGGATCACATTACCTTCCCCGACGGCAAGAAGATCATCCTGCTGGCCGAGGGCCGGCTGGTGAATCTGGGTTGCGCTACCGGTCATCCCAGCTTCGTGATGTCGGCGAGCTTCACCAACCAGGTGCTCGCACAGATGGCGCTGTTCAACAACGATGGCAGTTACGGCAACGAGGTCTATGTGTTGCCGAAGCACCTCGACGAGGAGGTCGCCCGGCTGCATCTCGAGAAGATCGGTGCCCATCTGACGACCCTGCGTGAGGAGCAGGCGAAGTACATCGGTGTCTCGGTCGATGGCCCGTACAAGCCCGAGCACTATCGCTACTGAGCCGACCACCCGCCTGCATGTGGCAGGCATTCCGCCCGTCGGGGAGGTCATCGACCTGCCCGATACGGCGGTCCGGCATATCCAGGCCCGTCGTCTGCGCCGCAGCGACGGGCTTGTGCTTTTTGACGGCACGGGCGGCGAGTACACGGCCCGGCTCGAGACCCTCGAGAAGCGCCGGGCCCGGGCCCGTATCGAGTCCTTCTCACCCCGCGAGGCCGAGCCGCCGGTGGCGGTGACCCTCCTGCAGGGCATCAGCAAGGGCGAACGCATGGACTACTCGGTGCAGAAGGCCACCGAGCTGGGCGTTGCCCGGATCATTCCGGTGATCAGCGAGCGCTGCGTGGTCCGACTCGACGCCGAACGCTGGGCAAAAAAGCAGCGCCACTGGCAAGCCGTGGCCGTCGCCGCCTGCGAGCAGTGCGGTCGTAACCGCATCCCGCCGGTGACCGCGCCCTGCTCGCTGGATGAGGCGCTGACACAGGCGGATGGCCTGCCCGGCGTGATCTTTGACACCGAAGGGGACCAGGCCGCCCACGACATCAAGCCGACCGCCGAACTGGCCACCCTGATCGGCCCCGAGGGCGGGCTTGCCCCCGACGAGATTCAGTCCGTGGCCGACCTGGGCTGGCAAGGCATCCGTCTGGGCCCGCGCATCCTGCGCAGCGACACCGCGCCCGTCGCGGCCCTCGCCGTCATTCAGACGGTGATCGGCGATCTCGGGTAGAGACCCTCCCATGTCGCTGCTAAAACGCCGGCCGCTTGCCATCATTGTGGTCGCGCAGCTGTTTGGCACCTCGCTGTGGTTCAGCATCAACGGCGTGTGGTTCTCCCTCGTCGCCGAGCTCGGCCTCACCGAGGGTGACCTCGGGCGACTCACCTTGAGCGTGCAGGCGGGCTTTATCCTCGGAACCCTGATCCTGGCGACCACAGGGCTCGCCGACCGCTTCCCGGCCAGTCGTCTCTTTGCCGTGGCCAGCGTACTGGGTGCCCTGGTGAACGCCGGTTTCATCCCGGCGGCCGCCGATCCCGTATCGGCAGTCGGCCTGCGCTTTCTGACCGGCCTTTGCCTGGCCGGCATCTATCCACTCGGCATGAAGATGGTGATTGCCTGGACACCCAGTCATGCCGGCGCCGCCCTGGCCTGGCTGGTGGGCATGCTCACCCTGGGTACGGCCACGCCGCATCTGTTGCGGGGCCTCACGCTGGCGCTTCCGTGGGAGTGGGCATTGCTGGGGGCATCGGCCCTGGCGATGACCGGCGGCGCGCTGGTCTGGCGCCTGGGTGATGGCCCCCACCTGCCGCCCACCGCCGGCCCCATTGCCCTGCGCGGGGGCCTTGAGGCCCTGCGCATCCCCGGATTTCGCGCGGCGGCCGGTGGCTATTTCGGGCATATGTGGGAACTCTATGCGATCTGGATGCTGGTGCCGCTCCTCGTTGCTCGTGAATTGACCCGCCTGGATGCCGGCCAGGGGCTGGCGCCACTGCTCTCCTGGCTGATCATCGGCATCGGACTGGTCGGCTGCGTCATCGGCGGGCGCCTCAGCCGCGATCAGGGCAGCGACTGGGTGGCGGCCCGAGCGCTTGCGGTCTCCGGCACGCTCTGTCTGGTCTATCCGCTGCTTGCCGCCATCGGCGCGCCACCGCTGATGCTCCTCGGCCTGCTCTTCCTCTGGGGTCTCACCGTGATCGCCGACTCGCCCCAGTTCTCGGCAATGGCCTCGGCGAGTGCGCCGTCACACCGCGTCGGCGCCTCGCTCGCCATCATGAATGCCATCGGATTCGGCCTTAGCATTCCGGCCATCTGGCTGACCAGCCATTTCTGGGCGATCCAGGGTCCCTGGGTCGTGATCTGGCTATTGCCGGGTCCGTTATTGGGGCTCTGGGCGATGCGTCGTTTTTCGCCGGCGAAATGAAAGAATTTGTCGGATAATTCTGAAAGACTTCGCTGGATTTAACCGAATCAAATCGGTACAACGACTCGGCGTTCGACTTGGAACTTTTTTGGGAGAATGGACTCATGATGGTGCTACCCTTCCTGCTCGTCGCGATCGCGCTCGGGCTGGTGTTTTTTGAAAAACCCGGTGCGGGTTATGTCGTCTGGGGCGGCGGTGTGCTCTGGACCCTCTGGCTGCTGAACGTGCATGCCACCGACAAACTCAATCTCAACTTCTAGGGGGCAGAGATGACGGATTCACTCGCGAAAACGCTCAATGCCCTCGGCCTGCTGGCCATTACGCTCGTGCTGACCTTTGCGTTTGCCGACCAGCTTGCCAAGGACGACCTGCCCTGCCCGCTCTGCCTGCTGCAGCGCGCCGGCTTTGCGCTCGCCGGCTTCGGTCTGGCACTGAATATCTTCCAGGGGCAGCGCGCGCGGCATTTCGCCCTTGTCATCCTGGGTGCAGCGACCGGCTTCATGGTGTCGGTACGGCAGATCTTTCTGCATATCGCACCGAGCTCGCCGTACGGGTCAGGCTATGGCGATACGTTCATGGGGCTGCACTTCTACACCTGGGCGGCGCTGCTGTTCGGCATCATTATCATCGGCTCGGCGCTGATGATGATCTTTGACAACGGCTACAAGGCCGACGGCACGGATCGGGCCCGCAACACCGTTCGGCCGACCGGCCTCGCCCTGTTCGCGTTCGGCGCCTTCAGCCTGCTGGTCATCGCCAATGCCGGCTCCACGCTGCTCGAGTGCGAGCTGGGGCTCTGCGCTGATAACCCGACCGCCTACGAGATGCTCGAAAACTCATAGCCCGGTCGTACTGAATCCGGGAAGAATGCTGGAGGCTTGAGCCATGCTGGAATTCGATCCCGTCATTCTTTCCCGGATTCAGTTTGCCTTTACGATCACCTTCCACGTCATATTCCCGTCGTTCACGATCGGGTTGGCGGCGTGGCTCACCACCCTTGAGGGCCTGTCGCTGGCAACCGGCCGCCCGGTGTACCGGCGGCTTTTCGATTTCTGGCTGAAGATTTTCGTGGTCGCCTTCGTCATGGGCGTTGTCTCGGGCATCGTCATGGCCTTCCAGTTCGGCACCAACTGGAGCGAGTTGGCCGCGCGCACCGGGCCGATCCAGGGCCCGCTGCTGGCCTACGAGTCGTTTACCGCGTTCCTGCTCGAGGCGACATTTTTTGGCGTGCTGCTGTTCGGCCGGAGCCGGGTGCCGCGCTGGTTCTATTTCCTGTCCTGTTTCATGGTCGCCTTCGGCACCTCGCTATCAACCTTCTGGATTCTGGCCAATAACAGCTGGATGCAGGTGCCGGTGGGATATGCGCTGGAAGGCCAGCAGTTCGTGCCCACCAGCTGGAGTGCCATTCTCACCAACGACGTCCTCTGGGTGCGCTTCCCCCATATGCTGCTCGCCGCCTATCTCACCACCGCCTTCTGCGTGGCGGCGGTGGGGGCCTGGTACGCGCTGCGACGCGTTCATGCCGAGGACAGCCGGGTCATGCTGCGCATGGGACTGGGGCTGGCCGCGCTGCTGATCCCCTTTCAGCTGGTCATCGGACATCTCAACGGCGAGTACGTCGAGAAGCACCAGCCGAGCAAGTTCACCGCCATCGAAGGACGTTGGGAGACGGAACAACCGGCGCGGCTGCTGCTGCTCGCCTGGCCTGATGAGGCCGCCGAGCGGAACAGCTTCGAGATCGGCGTCCCGGTGCTCGGCAGTTTCTTCGACAGCCTGACCTTCGATTCCAGGGAGCCGGGCATCCGGACCGTCCCCGCGGAGGAACGCCCGCCCTTCCTGATCCCGTTCTACGGATTCCGGGCCATGGTGGGCATGGGGCTGGTCATGCTGTTCATCTCCTGGGTCGGATCGGTGCTGGTCAGACGCCGGCGCATGGATGCCGGCAAGCTGCCACCCAAATGGTTTCTCTGGGCGACCGCACTCAGCTTCCCGAGCGGATTCATCGCCGTGGTCGCTGGCTGGTTCACCGCCGAGGTGGGGCGGCAGCCGTGGGTGGTGTTCGGTGCGCTGCGAACCGCCGATGCGGTGACGCCCTCGCTGGGGACGGCCACGGCCCTCACGTCGCTGCTGATCTACATCGGGCTCTACTCGATCATCTTCCCGGCGGGCACCTACTACATCCACCGCACCATCAAGCGTGGACCGGGCAACGAGACCGAGGCCGACGAATCCACCGAGGTGAAGATCCATCGGCGGGCCCTTCCGTTCGGGCAGTAAGGCCCGGGCGATCTGCCTGAAAAAAGAGGAACCCGGGTTTGGAAACGATCTGGCAATTTGATCTGGTGCATTTCTGGGCGGCGGCCCTGGCGTTCTCGATCCTGATGTACGTGCTGCTCGATGGTTTCGATCTGGGCGTGGGGATGCTCTTCGGCATCAGTGGGGACGCCGGCATGCGCGACCGGATGCTGAGCACCATCGCACCGGTGTGGGATGGCAACGAGACCTGGCTGGTGGTGATCGGCACGGTGCTTTTCGGTGCCTTTCCGGTGGTCTATGCCATTTTCCTGTCGGCCTTCTACCTGCCGGTCGCCCTGCTGCTCGGGGCGTTGATCCTGCGCGGTGTCTCCATGGAATTCCGCGGCCGGAGCACCCAGCGGCGCTGGCTCTGGAACCTCGGCTTCAGCGGTGGATCCTTTGCCGCGGCTTTCGTGCAGGGCGCCGCCGTGGGTGCGCTGGTCAAGGGGATCGATATCGACAACGGTCAGTACGTGGGCGGCCCGTGGGACTGGCTCTCGCCATTCGCCGTTGTCTGCGGACTGGGCCTGGTGGCCGGATATGCCCTGCTCGGCGCCGCCTGGCTGGTGGCGAAGACGCAGGATCATCTGCGCGAGTGGAGTTATCGCTGGCTGCTCCGACTGCTCGTGACCAGCGCGATATTCATCGCCATCAGCTTTGCCTGGACCCTGCTCGCGGGCCTCGACATCACCGCGCGCTGGTCCGGCCAACCGATGCTCGTCCTGGTGCCGGCGGGGTTGTTCCTGATCGGCATCGCCGGCACGGTCTGGAGCTGGCGGGTGCGCGCGGATCGACTCGCCTATCCGATGACGGCACTCATCTTCCTTGCCGCATTCACCGCCTTTCTGCTGAGTTTCTGGCCCTGGATCCTGCCGGGTGACCTGCGATTTGACCAGGCCGCCGCGCCACCCGCCTCGCTCGAGTTCATGTTCTACGGCGCCGGCATCATTGTCCTGCCCATCGTGGTGCTCTACACCGTCGGGGTATACTGGATCTTCAGAGGCAAATCGCGACCACTGAGTGAATGAATCCCCGATCCTGGCGATTCTATCTGGCCGCCGCCCTGGTGGGCGCGCTGGCGGGCCTCGTCGGGGCGGCATTCCATGCCCTCCTCGATCTGGCGCTTGACGAGCGGCCGGCCCTCCACCAATGGCTTGAAACCCTCCCGATCCCCTCGTGGCTGTCACTCATGCTGCTGTGTGCGCTCATGCTCATGGGCGCACTCTGGCTGGTTCTGCGTTTCGCCCCGGAAACCGCCGGCAGCGGTATCCAGGAAGTCGAGGCCATTCTCGGGACACACCGTCGCCTGCGCTGGCACCGCGTTCTGCCGGTCAAGTTCACCGGCGGTCTCCTGGCCGTCGGCTCCGGTCTGGCCCTGGGCCGCGAAGGCCCGACCATTCATGCCGGCGCCGCATTCGGCCAGATGATCAGCGACTGGCTGGGGCGCGACCGGGCGGAGGCCCGTGCCCTGATCGCCGCCGGGGCCGGCGCGGGGCTGGCCGCCGCTTTCAATGCCCCGCTGGCGGCCATCATTTTTGTCACCGAGGAATTGCGCGAGGAGTTCGACTACCGGTTCACCACCCTGCAGGCCGTCACCCTGGCCAGTTGCCTGGCGGTCATCGTCAGCGGCGCACTGATGGGTCAGGGACCCCAGTTGCCGATTCCCGTCGTCGATGACGGCCCGGTGGCCGTGGAGGCGTTGCCATTGTTCCTGATCCTCGGCGTGATCGTGGGCCTGATCGGGGTGCTGTTCAATCGCCTGCTCCTCTCCGGCGTGCGGTCCGTCCGCGCCCTGCCCACGAGTCGTCATTACCTGCTGGTCGGGGCGGTCGGACTGGCGCTCGGGCTGCTGTTGTCCTACCTGCCCTCGGCGGTTGGCGAGGGAGACCGGCTGGTGGCGACACTGCTCCGGGACCAGACGGGCCTGCTGATTCTGGTCGGACTGCTGGCCCTGCGGCTGATGACCACGGTCACCAGCTACAGTCTCGGGCTGCCCGGCGGCATCTTCGCGCCCATGCTCGCCCTGGGCACGCTGATCGGGGCGGCTTTTGCGGGTCTGGTCGGCATCGTCGCCCCGGCCCTCGACCTGGCGCCGACCTTCTTTGCCGTGGCCGCCATGGGCGCGCTTTTCGCCGCCACCGTCCGCGCCCCGCTCACGGGGATCGTGCTGGTCATCGAACTCACCGGCGATGTCGCCCTCGCGCTGCCCATCATCGTGGCCTGTCTCACCGCCACGTTCACGGCGCAGGCCATGGGCGGCCGGCCGATCTACAGCGAACTCCGCGCGCTGAACGCCAACGCAGGCTGATAGACTACCCGCCGACGACGCGCTGTAACGAGGAGCTTTCCATGGCCTATCGCCTCGGGGTTGTCATGGACCCCATCGAGGGCATCACCCCGTACAAGGACACCACGCTGGCCATGCTACTGGAGGCCCAGCGGCGGGGCTGGGAAATCCGCTACCTGACGCTGGCGGATCTCTCGCTGCGGGACGGAACCGCCTATGGCGATGGCGCGTTGCTCGAGGTTCGCGATGACAACCACGACTGGTTCCGTCTCGGCGAACGCGACGAGGAGCCGCTCGAGAACCTCGATGCGATCCTCATGCGCAAGGACCCGCCGGTGGACAGCGCCTATGTCTATGCCACCCACATCCTCGAGGTGGCCGAGCGGGCGGGTGTACTGGTGGTCAACCGGCCACGGGGCCTGCGCGATGTGCAGGAGAAGCTGTCCATCGCCCACTTCCCGCAGTGCTGCACGCCCACCGTGGTGGAAATGAAGGCCGGGCCGCTGAAGGCCTTCATCAATGCCCAGGAGCGCGCGGTGCTCAAGCCGCTGCACGGGATGGGCGGCGAGGCGATCTTCGTCGTGCATGCCGGCGACCCCAATACCAGCGTCATCATTGAACAGCTCTCCGAGCGCGGTACCCGGTACGTCATGGCGCAGCGTTATCTGCCCGAGATCAGCGACGGCGACCGACGCATTCTGGTGATCGACGGGCAGCCGGTGGATTTCGCCCTGGCGCGGCTGCCGGCCGCCGGCGAGAGCCGGGGCAATCTGGCCGCCGGCGGGCGCGGCGTCGCCCGCCCCCTGACCGATCGCGAGCGCTGGATCGTCGGGGCGGTCAGCCCCCTGCTGGCCGAGCACGGCATCCTGTTCGCCGGCCTCGACGTGATCGGCGGCTATCTCACGGAGATCAACGTCACCAGCCCCACCTGTGTGCGGGAAATCGATGCCCAGCAGGGGACGAACATCGCCGGCGAGCTCTTCACCGTCATCGAACACCGACTCATGGGACGCCCCTGATCCGGCATGGACGGTGCCACCCTCGCCCGCGACCGTCTGCTCATGGCGGTCCTGCTGTCGGTGGTGGTGCATATCCTGTTGCTGTTCGGGCCCTTCGGCCCGGGCATTGCATCGACCCCCCGGATCACCCCCGAGATGCCCCTCACCCTTGAACTGCAGCGCGCCATCCCCCAACGCAGCCAACCCATGCGCCTGGTCGCCGGGGCCGCCCCCGACGCCGGGCAGGCGGTCGACGAACAGCCGCGCGAGCACCAGCGGCATATTGACGGGACCACCCGCGACGAACCGGCCGCCCGGTATCTGCGCGACTGGATCCTGAAGGCCGAGGCCGTGGGCAACCGGGCCTATCCACGGGCATTGATCGAGGCAGACATCACCGGGCGCGTTGTCATGGCGGTCACGCTCAACGCCAGTGGCGGGATCATTACCACGCGAATACTGGGTCACGAGGCACCACCTGCCCTTGCGCGAGCGGCAAGGCGCCTGGTCGAGGCCGCCGCTCCATTCCCGGCGGTGCCGCCGGCGGTGCTGCAGGGGCGCGATGAACTCGTCATCACCCGTACCTGGTCGTTCGGGGAGGCGGCGCCGTGAATCACCCCGCCACCTATCTGGGCTTCGATGCTGGAGAGAAGCGGCTGGGCGTTGCCGTCGGGCAGTCGATTACCGGACTGGCGCGGGCGCTTGAGGTCCTGGCCTGCCGCGCGGGTCGCCCGGACTGGTCGGCCGTCCAGGCGCTGGTTGACGACTGGCAACCCGCGGCCCTGATCGTCGGCATCCCGCGACATGCCGATGGCAGCGCCTCCGGGAGCACCCGCGTTGCCGAGCGCTTCGCCGGCGAGCTGTCCCGGCGGACCGGTATCAGCGTCCATCGCATCGACGAGCACCTCTCGAGTCATGCCGCGGAGACCGCATTGCGGGAACGCGGCGCCAGGGCGGGCGTGATCGATGCCGAGGCGGCGCGTATCATCCTCGAAACATGGATGAGCGAGCAGGCCCCGTGACAACCGAATTACCTGATATTGAACCGTTGCTGGCCAAGCTGACCGAACAGGTCGCCACACTGATATCCGCCGAAGGCCGCGAGCGTTGCGCGCTGGTGGGCATCCACCAGGGCGGCGCATGGCTGGCAAGCCATCTTCAGGAACGCCTCGAGCTGCCCGGCGACCCCGGTGCGGTGGACATCGCCTTCTACCGCGATGACCTGGCCCGCGGCGGGCTCCAGGCCGAGGTCCGGCCGACCCGCATGCCCATCGACATCGAGGATCGTGTCATCGTGCTGGTGGACGACATCCTCTACACCGGCCGGACCATTCGGGCGGCGCTGAACGAGATCTTCGACTACGGGCGCCCCGCCGCCGTGCGCCTCGCCGTGCTCCTGGATCGACCGGGACGCGAGCTGCCGATCCAGGCGGACATCGCCGCCCATTACATCGATCTGCCCGCGCGGCAGCGGGTCAAGCTGCGTGGCCCGGACCCGCTCCACCTGGTCATCGAGGAGGCCCGCTCATGAGCGTCCAGCTTGACGATCAGGGTCAACTGCGGCACTTCCTCACCACCGAGGGCCTCGATCCACGGCTGTTGACGCGCATCCTGGATACCGCCGAATCCTTCTCCGGGGTGATCGGCAAATCGGTGAAGAACGTCCCCCTGCTGCGCGGCCGCACCGTGATCAACCTGTTCTTCGAGTCGAGCACCCGCACGCGGACCACCTTCGAGCTGGCGGCCAAGCGCCTGTCGGCGGACGTGCTGAACGTCGCAGTGGACACGACCACCACCAAGGGCGAAAGCCTGCTGGACATGCTCCGCAACCTGCAGGCGATGCAGGCCGACATGTTCGTGGTCCGTCACAATCAGAGCGGGGCGGCCGAGTATTTCGCCCGCCATGTCGACCCGGGCGTGGCGGTACTGAACGCCGGCGATGGCTGGCATGCCCATCCAACCCAGGCCATGCTGGATGCCTTCACCATCCGCCGCCACAAGGGCCCGTTCGAGCAACTGCGCATCGCCATCGTCGGCGACATCCGTCACTCCCGGGTGGCCCGCTCGCAGATCCATGCCTTCAACGGCCTCGGTGCCGGCGAGGTGCGCGTCATTGCACCCAACACCCTGCTGCCCTCGGATGTCGACACCCTTGGTGTGCAGGTCTACAACGACCTCGGCGCGGGGCTGCGGGACGTGGACGTGGTCATCGCCCTGCGCCTGCAACGCGAACGCATGCAGGGTGCCCTGCTGCCCGGCGAGTCGGAGTACTTCCGGCACTACGGGCTCACCGAATCCCGCCTGGCCGGCGCGCATCCCGAGGCGATCGTGATGCACCCCGGGCCCATCAACCGCGGCGTGGAGATCGACTCCGCCCTGGCCGACGGTCCGCGTTCGGTTATCCTCGATCAGGTGACCAACGGCATCGCCGTGCGCATGGCGGTCATGACCATGGTGCTTGGTGTTCAGCCGGAAACGGCACGGGAGGTGTCATGAGCCGCATCCTGATCGGCAATGGCCGTCTGATCGACCCGGCCAGTGGCCTCGATGAAACCGGGGATGTCGCCGTCGCCGACGGACGCATCGTCCGGCTCGGGGGGCGGATCGAGGACTTCACGCCGGACCGGCGCATCGACGCCAGCGGCCAGTGGGTCATCCCGGGGCTGATCGACCTCAGCGCCCGCCTGCGCGAACCGGGCGCCACCCGCAAGGCGGATATCACCAGCGAGAGCCGTGCCGCCGCCGCGGCGGGCATCACGACCCTGGTGATGCCCCCGGATACCACGCCGGTGATGGATACGCCCTCGGTCGTCGAGCTGGTCACCCATCGCGCCGACATCACCGGCGCCGCCCGGGTGGTTCCGCTGGGTGCGCTCACCCGGGAACTGGCCGGCGAGCAGCTCTCCGGCATGGCCGGCCTCGCCGCCGCCGGCTGTCCGGCGCTGTCCGACGGTGGCCGGCCGATCACCGATTCGCTGGTCCTGAGACGGGCCCTGGAATATGCCAGCACCTTCTCACTCCCCTGCCTGCTGACCCCGGTCGATCCGTGCCTCGCGCAGGGCTGCCTCAACGAGGGACCGACGGCCACCCGGCTGGGGTTGCCGGGCATTCCCGCCGCCGCCGAAACCGCCGGGCTCGGCCGCCAGCTCGCCGTGGCCGGTGCCTGTCAGGCCCGCGTGCACTTTGGACGCCTGTCCAGTGCCGACGGGGCACGCCTGCTCACCACCGCCCTGGGCGAGAACCGCAAGCTGACCGCGGATGTGGCGATCCATCAGCTCTTCCTGACCGACCAGGACGCGATGGAGTACGACGCCCGGTTCCATCTCGATCCGCCGCTGCGGGACATCATCGACCGGGAGGCCCTCCGACAGGCCGTGGCCGACCGGGTCATCCGCATCATCTGCTCCGACCATCAGCCCCACGACCAGGACGCGAAGGACGGCCCCTTCGCCAGCACGGCCTCCGGTGCCAGTGGCCTTGATACGCTCCTGGCGCTGGTGCTGCGCCTCGTCGAGGAAGAGGTGCTGCCACTGCACCGGGCACTGGCCACGGTCACCCTGGAGCCGGCGCGACTGCTGGGGCTGGAAGGCGGCCGTCTCGACGAGGGCGCCGCCGCCGACCTGGTCGTGGTGGATCCGGTTGCACCCTGGTTCTGCACCGGGGAAAGCCTGCGAAGCCGTGGCCGCAACTCCCCGTTCCTCGGCTGGGAATTCAGCGCCCGGGCGACTCACACCCTCGTGGCCGGACGCCTGGTCCATCAGCCCGACGGTCCATGAAAACCGGCCGTCTGATCGATGCAACACCGGTCATGGACGACTGGTGGCTGCTGCGTCTTGGCTGGGATGAAGCGGCACCCGCGCCGGGTCAGTGGCTTTGGCTGGAGCTTGCCGGCCGACGCTGCTGCCTGCCGATCCGCGATGCGGACGAGGACGAGGGCTGGATCGCCGGCGTTCTGCCGCAGGGATGCCTGCCCGCCCAGATCGGCCCCGGCACACCCGCCACAATCTCTGATCTCCAGGGCGAGCCCATCGTGCCCGGTGAACATGACCGCCTACTGGTGCTTGGAGAGGATCTCGGCATCGGCCCGGCCATGGCCCTGGCCGAGCGCACGGCCACCCGGGTCCGGCTGTTACTGCTCGGCGGCCACTACGGCCTGCCCGCCCGCCTGGTGCCGTCGCGGTTCTTCATCCGCGCCCTCGCCGATAGCGCCATCGCCGGCGTCTCCAGCCTGGAACAAGCCGGTGTTCCGGCCCGCATCGCCCTTGACGAAGACCGACCCGGCGTCTTCGAGGGGAGCGTCATGGACCTGCTCGGCCGCTACCTCAGCGACACCCCACCGTCCGAGCGCCAATCGCTGCGACTGATCGCCTTCGGCGCCTGGGGCGAGCTCCATCACTGCCGCCAGGGACTGGCCGCCAGCGTCGGGGCCGTGGACCTCGTCGAGTTACCGGCTATTCAGGACCGCGGATAGTCGGCGGATCCGCGCCCCGAGGTCGCCCGGGACAAGGAGACGGGAGCGACAAGCCATGACACACCAGCCCTCCCGCCGTATCATCCCAGCGATGACCACCGAGCAGACAGCCGAGATCGCTCAGCGCCTCGCCGCGGTTCGCCAGCGGATCCGCGATGCGGAGACGGCCCATGGCCGTGAGCCGGACAGCGTGCAGCTGCTGGCGGTGAGCAAGCGTCAGCCCGTTGAGGCGATCCGGGCGGCGCTCGCCGAGGGCCAGCACGCCTTTGGCGAGAATTACCTGCAGGAGGGTGCGGAAAAACGCGCGGCGCTCGCGGGCGAGGACATCGAGTGGCATTTCATTGGCGCCCTGCAGTCGAACAAGACCCGCTCGGTGGCGGAGGGCTTTGACTGGGTGCATACCATTGACCGGCTGAAGATCGCCCGGCGTCTGTCCGAACAGCGGCCGTCAGGGGCCGCACCCCTGCAATGCTGCCTGCAGGTGAACGTCAGCGGCGAGGCGAGCAAATCGGGGGTCGAGCCCGCGCAGGCGCCGGCGCTCGCCCGGCAGATCGCCGAACTGCCGAATCTGCAGCTGCGTGGCCTGATGACACTGCCCGAGGCGGTGACCGACTTCGAATGCCAGCGGGCCGCCTTTCGGCCGTTGCGCGAGCTGCAGGCACGACTCGTGGCCGACGGGCTGGCGCTCGATACGCTGTCCATGGGCATGTCCAACGATCTGGAAGCGGCGGTGGCCGAGGGCGCGACGCTGGTCCGCCTGGGCACCGCGGTTTTCGGACCCCGACCGGAGAAACAGCCGTGAGCGAAAAGATCATTGCCTTTATCGGTGGCGGTAACATGGCCCGAAGCCTGATCGGCGGGCTCATTGCCGATGGCCACCCCCATGCCGGACTGCGTATCGCCGAGCCCGATGCCGAACGCCGCGAGGCGCTAATCGAGGACTTCGGGATTCAGGCCTTCGAGGAGAACGCCACCGCCATTCGCGGCGCCGATGCGGTGATCCTGGCAGTCAAACCGCCAATGATCGCCGATGTGGTCCGCCACCTCGCCGGGCAGATCCGCGAGCAGGAGAGCCTGGTGATTTCCGTGGCGGCGGGCGTGCGCTGTGCGGATATCGCGTCATGGCTCGGCGGTGACGCGCCGGTGGTCCGGGCCATGCCCAACACGCCGGCGCTGGTCCAGACCGGCGCCACGGCGCTGTATGCCAACGAGGCGGTCACCGCCGAGCAGCATGACCTCGCCGAGACCACCCTGCGCGCGGTCGGCATGGTGGTCTGGCTGCCCGACGAGGAACAGATGGATGCCGTCACCGCCGTCTCCGGCAGTGGCCCGGCGTATTTCTTCCTGACCATGCAGGCCATGCAGTCGGCCGGCGAGTCCCTGGGTCTGAGCAGCGAGACGGCCCGGCTGCTGACCCTCGAGACTGCCCTCGGGGCCGCCCGAATGGCGCTGGAGAGCAGCGAGGACCCCGCCTCGCTGCGCCGACGGGTGACCTCCCCGGGCGGCACCACGGCCGCCGCGACGCAGGTGCTCGAGGAGGGTGATCTGGCCGGGCTTTATCGTCGCGCCCTGCAGGCCGCGGCGCATCGAGCCCATGAGATCGGCGACGAACTGGGGGATCAGTAAGCATGGGGCCGGGTTATCTCAGCAGTCCACTGGCCTTCCTGGTGGACACCCTGTTCAGCCTCTACATCATGGCGGTCATGCTGCGCTTCCTGCTGCAGTGGTCGCGGGCGGACTTCTACAACCCGCTCTCGCAGTTCCTCGTGCGGGTCACCCAGCCGCTGTTACAGCCCCTGCGCCGGATCATTCCCGGCTGGGGCGGCATCGACTTCCCGGCGATCGTGCTGATGGTGTTCCTGCAGGCCATTGCCCTGGCGCTGTTGATGATGATTGCCGGGGTCACGCCTCGGATCGACTATCTGCTGCTGCGCACACCGGCCGAGCTCATCAGCCTGCTGCTCAACGTCTACCTGATCGCCATCGTGGTCCGCGCCATCCTCTCCTGGATCAATCCGAGCGACTACAACCCGGCCACGACGGTCCTGCTGGGGCTGACGGAACCCGTGATCCGGCCCTTCCGGGCGATCATCCCGCCGATCGGCGGGGTGGACCTCTCCCCGCTGGCCGCCATTATCGCCATCCAGATCCTGAAGATGCTGATCATGCCGCCGCTTGACCGCATCGCGCCGGCATTGATGATGTAACCATGACCGGCGCATTTCCCGAGGATTCGGTGGGGCTCGTGACGCCCCGGACCGTGCATTTCGACGAACCCCTCTCCCTGGATTCGGGGCGGGTGCTGCCGGGCTATACCCTCGCCTACGAGACCTACGGTGAACTGAACGCCGATGCCAGCAACGCGGTACTGGTCTGCCATGCGCTGTCGGGTAATCATCATGCCGCCGGCTACAGCGCGCCGGACGAGAGAAAGCCCGGCTGGTGGGAAGCCTGCATCGGTCCGGGCAAGCCCCTGGACACCAACCGCTTTTTCATCGTCTGCAGCAACAACCTCGGCGGCTGCCACGGCTCAACCGGCCCCACCACGAGCAATCCGGAAACCGGCGAACCCTACGGCGCCGACTTCCCCCTGGTCACCGTCCGTGACTGGGTTCGCAGCCAGGCACGTCTGGCGGATTATCTGGGCATCACCCGCTGGGCCGCCGTGGCCGGCGGCAGCCTGGGCGGGATGCAGGCGCTGCAGTGGGCCATCGATCTGCCGGACCGCCTGGCGCACGCCATCGTGATCGCCGCGGCCCCGCGACTATCGGCACAGAACATCGCATTCAACGAAGTGGCCCGCCAGGCGATCCGCTCCGATCCGGATTTCCGCGAGGGTCGCTATGCCGCCACCGGTGATCGACCGCGGACCGGTCTGATGCTCGCGCGAATGCTCGGCCACATCACCTACCTGTCGGAGGCCGCCATGGGCGAGAAATTCGGCCGGGACCGGCGGGGCAAGCCTGACGACTACGGTTTCAACTACGACGTGGAATTCGAGGTCGAGCGCTATCTGCGCTATCAGGGGCAGTCATTCGTGGACCGCTTCGATGCCAACACCTATCTGCTCATGACCCGGGCGCTGGACTACTTCGATCCGGCGGCGGCCCATGCGGGCGATCTGGCCCAGGCGCTGCGGGGCGTCACCGCACCCTGCTTCGTTGCCTCGTTCACCAGTGACTGGCGCTTCCCGCCGGCCGCCAGCCGCGAGATCGTGCGCGCGCTCCTCGATTCCAACAAACGGGTGAGTTACACCGAGATCCGGGCCGACCACGGCCATGATGCCTTCCTGATGCCGGTCCCCCGGTATCGCGAGGTCTTTACCACCTACATGCAGCGGGTTGCCGCGGAGGTGGGCGTATGAGTCCGCTGCGCGCCGACCTGGAGATCGTCGCCGACTGGGTGGGTACCGGCGACCGGGTGCTCGACCTCGGTTGCGGTGACGGCCGCTTGCTGCGCCATCTGTTCGACAGCCGCCAGGCAACGGGCTATGGACTGGAGATCGACCCGGCGGGGATCACCCGGAGTATTGCCAACGGCATCAACGTCATTGAGAGCGACCTGGACGAGGGGCTGTCCGACTTCGAGGACGATGCCTTCGACCAGGTCATCCTCACCCAGACGCTGCAGGCGGTCCAGCGCCCGGACCAGCTGCTGCGGGAAATGCTGCGTGTCGGCCATACCGGGATCGTGACGTTCCCCAATTTCGCCTACTACCGCCTGCGCTATCACCTGGCGGTCCGGGGCCGCATGCCGATGAGCGAGGCGCTGTCCTACGCCTGGTACGAGACACCCAATATCCATTTCTGCACCATTCATGATTTCGAGGCGCTTTGCGAGGAGCTGGGTATTCACATCCTGGAGCGCCGCGTGTTATCTCATGACTTCAAGCGGCCACTGTTGGCGAGCCTGATCCCCAACCTCTTCGGAGAAGTGGCGCTTTACCGCATCTGTCGAGCCTGAAGGAGAGCATCATGCCGCACTGCCCACGCCGGATTGTCGGATGGATCGCCGGACTCCTGATGTTGCTGCCCATGGTCGCCGGCGCCCAGCAGGTGGACCGCTTCGGTGACTACGAAATCCACTACAGCGCGATGCCCACCGGCATGCTCAACGCGACGGTGGCCGATGAGTACGGCATCATGCGCAGCCGCACCCGCGGCATGGTCATGCTCACGATTCTGCGCGAGGGCCAGCCCGTGGAGGCGCGGGTGGATATCGTTGCCCGCGACAACAACGATGATCTGTCCGAGATCGGCGCGCGTCGCGTGCGCGACGACGGCTGGATTTCCTACATCGGCACTTTCCCGGTGGAGGATGGCGAAGCGCTGACCTTCGAGATCGAGGTCAACCCCCATCAGGGTGGTGGCCCGTTCAAGGTGGCCTTCCGCCAGACCTTCTTCACCGGGGAGTAGGCATCGTGTCGACATGGCTGATCACCCATCCCGACTGCCTCGCTCACGATACGGGCAGTGACCACCCGGAGCGCATTGAGCGCCTGCAGGCCATTCTGGCGGCACTGGAGGCGCCGGAGTTCAATGCCCTGGAGCGTCACGAAGCCCAGTCCGCGCCGCGGGCCGCCCTGGAACGGGCGCACGACGCGCACTATATCGATGACGTCCTCAATGCCATCCCGACATCGGGGCGAACCCATTTCAACGCCGACACGGTGGTCTCGCCGGGTTCGGGCGAGGCGGCCCTCCGCGCCGTCGGGGCGGCACTGCAGGGTGTGGACGCCATTCAGGGCGGTCAGGCCCGACGCGTGTTCTGCGCCACCCGGCCGCCGGGACATCATGCCGAACCCGATGAATCCATGGGTTTCTGTCTGTTCAGCAACGCGGCCATCGCCGCCCTGCATGCCCAGGCGGTCCACGGCGTCCAGCGCGTCGCGGTGGTCGATTTCGATGTCCATCACGGCAACGGGACCCAGCGCATCTTCAGCGGGCGCGAGGGGCTGTTCTATCTCTCGCTTCATCAGCATCCGCTGTTTCCGGGCACCGGCACCCGCAAGGAGAACATCCCCGGCAATATCCTCAATCTCCCCCTGCCGGAGGGCACCGGCTCCGCCGCCTACCGGCAGCAATTCCACGGCGAGGCCATCTCGGCGCTGATCGACTTCGACCCCGAATTGCTGATCATCTCGGCGGGATTCGACGCGGCCGCCGAAGATCCGCTCGCGGGTCTGGAATTGACCGCAGACGATTTCAGCTGGATGACCGATGAGCTGGTGGCCGTTGCCAATTACTGCTGCGGCGGGCATATCTGCTCGGTCCTCGAGGGAGGCTACGACCTCGGCGCGTTGTCACGTGGCGTGGCGCGGCATGTGGCCGGACTGATGCGATGAGGCTTGACAGATGCGGTTATGCACATGGCATCCGCTAAAGCGCCTGCGATACGTCCTGTAAATGCCTGATTGCAGGGAATAATTCGTAAGCTGTTGATTATATTGGGAATTAAATCCTGATCAAGGATTCACCGATCCAGACGTAACCGCCGTGTCATGGCCCCCGTGTCGCTGATCCCCCAACCCCTCCACAGACTTATCCACAGGTTATGGGGACAAGTTCAGGGACGATGGGGCGTCGCGAGGTACTCGTGGGACTGCATTTCCTGCAGACGCGAGACCGTGCGCCGGAACTCGAAACGCAGCCGCATCCCCCGATACAACCAGTCGATGTCGACCATGGCGGAGATGAGCAGTTTGACACCGCGGTCGTAGAATTCGTCCACCAGGGCGATGAATCGGCGGGCAGCATCCTCGCGTTCGCGATCGAGGATGGGCACGCCAGAGATGAGCACGGTATGAAACTGCCTGGCGATCTCGATGTAGTCCTCCTGGCTTCGCGGCCCCTCGCACAAGGCATCAAAGCCGCACCAGAGCACTCCATCGCCGACGCCGCGGGCCGGGATCTCGCGGTGGTTGACCCTGAGGACCGGTTCGGCGTGCTCCCGCTCCGGGCAGAGCTGCTCGAAGGCGGCGGCCAGCGCGGCCTCGGCGCCGGCGTCCGGGGGCACATGGTAGATCGGCGCCCGGCTGAGCAGTCGCAGCCGGTAATCCGTCCCGCCATCCACGTTCATGACCCGCGTATGCCGCTGGAGCAGGGCAATGGCAGGCAGGAAGCGCTCCCGCTGCAGGCCACCCTCATAGAGCCCCTCGGGCGGCACGTTGGAGGTGGCCACCAGTGCCACCCCCTCTTCGGTCAATCCGTGCAGCAGGCCCGAGAGGATCATGGCATCGGCGATATCGCTGACGAAGAATTCGTCAAAGCAGATCACCCGGGTATCGGCAGCCCATTCAGAAGCCAGCCGCCGGAGCGGATCGGGCTGATCCCGGAGTACGCGCAACCGCTCATGGGCGGATTGCATGAAACGGTGGAAATGCGCCCGGCGCTTGCCCACCGTCGCTGGCAGGCACTCGAAAAAGGTGTCCATGAGGTAGGTCTTGCCGCGGCCTACTCCGCCCCACAGGTAAAGACCGGTCGGCCCGACGCCCGCCTCACCGCGGCGCCGCGCCCACCAGCCCCGCAGACCGCCGGGCGGCTCCGGCGCCTCGAGCAGGACATGGTAGAGGCCATCCAGCGCCTCCACTGCAATCCTTTGTTCGGCATCATCGAGGAAGTCACCGCTATCCAGGTCGGCCTGGTAGCGCTCATTTGGCGTCGTCACCGCAACTGCTCGTCATGTCGCCCGGTTCGAGGGGGAGAGTATGCCATGTTGCAATCCGGTGACGATTGCCAGCAGGGCGGGAGTTTCGTATTTTGCCCGTCTGATCCATACAACTGACACCCGAGGATTGAAAATGGCCGACAACCGCCGCAGCCGCGTCGTGACTCAGGGACTCGCCCGCACCCCCAACCGCGCGATGATGCGGGCGGCCGGCTTTCGGGACGAGGATTTCGACAAGCCCATCGTCGGTGTCGGTAATGCCCATAGCACCATCACGCCCTGCAACATGGGCATCGGTGCCCAGGCAGAGCGGGCCAGTGAGGCACTGCGCGAGGCCGGTGCCATGCCGGTGAGCTTCGGTACGATCACCATCTCCGACGGCATCTCCATGGGCACGGAGGGGATGAAGTACTCGCTGGTCTCCCGGGAGGTCATCGCCGATTCCATCGAAACCGTCTGCAACGGCCAGAGCCTCGACGGCGTGCTGGCCACCGGCGGCTGCGACAAGAACATGCCCGGCGCCATGATCGGTATCGCCCGCCTGAACATCCCGTCGATCTTCGTCTATGGCGGCACCATCAAGCCGGGCCATTACAAGGGCGAGGACCTCACCATCGTCAGTGCCTTCGAGGCGGTTGGCCAGGCGGCCGCGGGCAACCTCTCCGAAGAGGATCTCAAGGGCGTCGAGAAAAATGCCTGCCCGGGCGCGGGATCCTGCGGGGGCATGTACACCGCCAACACCATGTCCAGCGCCTTCGAGGCCATGGGCATGAGCATCATGGGGTCGAGCACCGTGTCCGCCGTTGACGAGGAGGCGCATACCGTGGCCGCCCGCGCCGCCGAGGTGCTGGTCGACGCGATCCGTCATCAGCGCCTGCCCCGCGACATCATGACACGCAAGGCCTTCGAGAATGCCGCCAGTGTCTTGATGGCCGTTGGCGGCTCGACGAATGCCGTTTTGCACTTCATGGCCATTGCCAGCGCCTGCGAGGTGGATTTCTCCATCGATGACATCGAGCGGATCCGCCAGCGTGTCCCGGTCCTCTGCGACCTCAAGCCCTCCGGACGCTATGTCACCAGCGAATTCCACGAGGTCGGCGGCACGCCACAGGTCATGAAGATGCTGCTGGCGAAAGGGCTGATGCACGGCGACTGCATGACCATTACCGGGCAGACCATCGAGGAACTCCTGGCCGACGTGCCGGCGACGCCGCCCGCGGATCAGGACATCATCCGCGATTTTGACAACCCGATGTACACCGAAGGACATCTCGCCATCCTGCGCGGCAATCTGGCCGAGGAAGGCGCGGTCGCCAAGGTCAGCGGTATCAAGAAACGCCGTATCGAGGGTCCCGCCCGCGTATTCGACTCCGAGGAGATCGCCATGGAGGCGATCCTCAACGACAGGATTCAGGCCGGTGATGTCATCATCATCCGCTACGAGGGACCGAAGGGTGGTCCGGGCATGCGCGAAATGCTGGCGCCGACGTCGGCGATCATCGGCCGCGGCCTGGGTGATGCGGTCGGCCTGATCACCGACGGGCGTTTCTCCGGTGGCACCTACGGTATGGTCGTCGGCCATGTCGCGCCGGAGGCCGCGGTCGGCGGCAACATCGCCCTGGTCGAGGAGGGTGACACCGTGGTCATCGATGCCGACCACAACCTGCTCGAGGTCAAACTGGGCGATGAAACCCTCGCCGAGCGCCGCAAGCGCTGGCAGCCGCGCCCGCCCAATTACCGCCGCGGCGTGCTGGGCAAGTTCGCCAGGCTGGTGAGTTCGGCCTCCTACGGCGCCGTTACCGACAAGGACCTGTTCGAGGACTAGCCCCCGGCAATCCGCCGCAGGTCCGCGGCCATGGCGGCAACACTGTCGCTCGGGCGGAACAGCGCCCGGGCGTCGCCATCCGCGTCGAATACGTACATCGCGCTGGAGTGCGAGACGTTGTAATCGCCGAATTCGTTCGGCTCGTCATAGCCGAAGGTGGCCCGGTACCGCTTGGTGAGCTCACGCAGCGTCTCAACATCCGCCGTCGCGCCGACGACCCGGTCGCTGAAGAAATCGGTGTAGCGCGCCAGTTTCTGCGGATCATCGCGGCCGGGATCCACCGACACGAACAACACCTGAAGGTCGCTATCGAGCCCCTGTCCGGCGGCCTCCGTGGCCGCCGCAATACGGGCCATGGCCGTCGGACAGACATCGGGACAATGGGTGAAACCAAAGAATACGACGGTCGGTCCGCCCCTGAGATCCTCCTCGGTCATCATCTGCCCGCTCTCGCCGATCAGCCGGAAGGACAGATCCGGTAAAAGCCGCTCGATCCCCTTGGTCTGATAGTCGCGACCACCACAGGCCACGACCAGCACGCCGAGGGCGAGCACGAAGAGCCTTTGCAGAAGTCGCCGATCAAGCTTTTTCATCATCCCTCTCCAGGCGGAAAGCCAGCACGATGATTGCCGCGGCGACACTCATCATCGCCGCCGGGATCCAGGTAATCAGCCCGCCGATCTGCTGATCAAGCATCGGATCGATGGGGAACGCTCGCCCGCAGACATCGTAGATCTCGAACAGGTTCTGACCACTGAAAGTGATATACGCTCCCAGGGCAATCTGTGGCGGCATGATCAGGGCCAGCACCAGGATGCGCCGCCCCGGACTCAACCGCGGCGTAATGCCGCCATCACCGCGCTCAAAGATCAGCCACCAGAAAAGCAGTCCGTCCACCACCATGGTCCAGTTCATGAACCAGTACAGATCGAGGCTGAGCATGGCGTCGAAGTGGATCTCCGGCGTGAGCCAGAAATAGATCAACCCCACGAAAAGGAAACCCGCGATGAAGGGCTGCTGCAGGATGCGGTAGATCACCCGCAGGCCCCGGAACAATGGCTTCAATCGGCCCCGGGGCCATTGTCTGACCGTGGCGGGCAGCCCGGCGGCAAGCACCGCGCTTGGCATGGAAAGCGCAATCAGGAACGGGCCCAGATGGTGGAGGATGAGGTGCTGCAGCCGGTGTGCGGCAAACAGAAACTGCGAGTAGTAATCGTAATGCGTCTGGGTGACGGCGTAGATGAGCCCCACGCCGGTGAAGTAAGACAGCGCTGCCCAGAACCCCGGCCGCGCGCCCCGCATCATGCCGGCGGCATAGAGCCCCACCGCCAGGGCGCAGGCGATGAAGACCGGCGCCGATGGCTCCCACGGCCGCAACCACTCAACCAGTGTGTTCATTGATCCTTCAGCGTAGCAACGCCCTGCATCCGGGCATAGGCTCCGGCGGTGATCAGCACCGCCACCCGACTGGCCGGGTACAGCGCCCCGGCGGCCTGCATGCGGCGCAGGAGCGCCGTTGCGGCGGTATCACCCGGTTTGTCGATATTCAGCACAAAGAACTCCCGACCTTCCTGAAGATCATCGCGTATGCGCTTGAATGCCCGGAATGCCGTGCCCTTGGCCACACCGTTCATGCGGTCGATCTGGCGCAGACCAAGCACCGTCTGCCCCCGGTACTCGAATGGCGTTTCGCTGTTTTCCCGGGTCATCCGGACGCCCTCCGGAGGCTTACCTCGAACATTCGCTCGCGTAGACTCTGCGGTTTGCAATGACGCGCATTCGATCAAGGAGAATGCAATGGAGTTCATCCAGGATTATGCCCTGTTCCTCGCCCGCGTGCTCACCCTGCTGCTTGCCTTCGCGATCATCCTGGGGATGCTCGGCGGCATGGCCGGCAAGCGTCGGGGACGCCAGCGCGAGCAGCTCGAAGTGGAACCGCTCAATCGTCGCTACGAGGCGATGAGCCGGCGCATCGAGCAGGGCATCCGGACCGCCCGTCCGCGGCTGTTGCAGCGTTTGCGCGAGCGGCGTCTGGAGAAAAGGCGCAGCCAGGGTGGCGAGGGGCGCCTGCCACGGCTTTTCGTGCTCGATTTCGATGGCGATATCCGCGCCACCGCCGTGGACGCCCTGCGCGAGGAGGTCAGCGCCATTATTGCCACGGCAAAGCGCGACGACGAGGTATTGCTGCGTCTGGAGAGCCCCGGCGGCATGGTGCCGGGCTACGGTCTGGCCGCCAGTCAGCTGGCCCGCCTGCGCGAGGCCAACATCCGGCTGACCATCGCCGTGGATCGCGTGGCGGCCAGTGGCGGCTACCTCATGGCCTGCGTGGCCGATCGCATCGTCGCTGCGCCCTTTGCCGTGATCGGCTCGATCGGCGTGGTCGGCCAGCTACCCAATTTCCACGGCCTGCTCAAGCGCCACGACATCGAATTCGAGCTGCATACCGCCGGCGAACACAAGCGCGACCTCACCGTTTTCGGCGAGAACACCGACGAGGGGCGGGCAAAGTTCCGGGAATCACTCCAGGAGGTGCACGATCTGTTCAAGCACCATATCAGCCGCTACCGGCCCCGGCTTGCCCTCGACAATGTGGCGACCGGCGAGCACTGGCTGGGCGAACGCGCCCTGGAGCTCGGCCTGGTGGATGATCTCGGTACCAGTGATGACCTGCTGCTGGAGCGCCGTGAGCGCATGGAACTCATCGGCCTGACCTGGCATCCGACGCCCTCTTTCCGCCGCCGGCTGTCGGTGGTGGTGGAGTCGCTGGCCGCGCGGCTCAGCGGCCTTTCTCGAGCCAGAATGTAAAGACGCCCCCGGCCTCCTCGTGATGAAGCAGGGTGTTGTCGGTGGTGTCGCAAAAGCCGCGGAAGTCGATGACCGAATGCGGATCGGTGGCGCGGACGCGAAGGCGCTCGCCCGGTGCCATCCCGCGCAGCGCCTGTTTCGTGCGGAGAATGGGAAGCGGACAGTCGAGCCCACGCAGATCCAGATCGCGATGGGCATCAACCTGTGAAACTGAGGCCATGGAGACGGTCCCGTTACGGCGCGTATACTGGCGCACAGTATACGTGAACAACACCGGGAGACGCCGTCATGAGTGATGAGCGCCAGGCGGAAGAGACCCGCCGCGACGAACACCAGCCCGAGCAGGGGCACGATCCGCGGCCGGTGAGCGATGCCCGCCTTCGGGAAGAGGTAAGCCGCGAGGAGGTCGAGGGCTATCGCAAGCGCGCCGATGAGGCCCACGCGAACTGGTTCTCGGTGATGAACAACCCTTACGGCAAGGACTGAGTCAGCAAGGAGCCCGAGATGTCCGAATTGAAGGGGATCCCCGTCGTTGTCAGCGGCCAGAAGGTCAGCAAGCCCAATGGCGTGCGAGCCATCAAGAACGGCATCAAGACCCGGCGCGACACCGACCCTGTCGGCCGCGGCGACAAGCCCGACTGGTTGCGGGTCAAGATCCCGACCGGCGAGACCTACCAGAAGGTCCGTCAGACCGTCCGGGAGCACAAGCTCGCCACGGTCTGCGAGGAGTCCATGTGCCCGAATATGGGCGAGTGCTGGAGTGCCGGCACGGCCACCATCATGCTCATGGGCGATGTCTGCACCCGTGCCTGCCGGTTCTGCGCCGTGGATACCGGCAACCCGCGAGGGTGGCTGGACGAGAACGAACCGGCCGGCGCCGCCGAAACGGTCGAGCTCATGGGGCTGAAGTACGTGGTGCTCACCTCGGTGGACCGCGATGATCTGGATGACGGCGGGGCCGGGCACTATGCGGCCTGCATCCGCGAGATCAAGCGTCGCAATCCCGGAACGGCGGTCGAGGCGCTGACACCGGACTTCAACGGCCGGCACGAGGCGATCGACACCGTGGTCGATACCGGCCTCGAGGTATTTGCCCAGAACGTCGAGACGGTCAAACGCCTCACCCATCCCGTCCGCGACCCCCGCGCCGGCTACCAGCAGACGCTGGATGTCCTGGCCCATGCCAAGCGGCGGCGGCCGGATGTCCTCACCAAGACCAGCCTGATGCTGGGCCTCGGCGAGACCGATGAGGAAATCATCGAGACCATGGACGATCTCCGCACCATCGGTGTCGATATCGTTACTTTCGGCCAGTACCTGCGCCCGACCGTCAATCACCTGCCGGTGGACCGTTATGTCACGCCCGAGCAGTTCGACCGCTTTCGCGAGATCGGTCTGGGCAAGGGCTTCCTCGAGGTGGTCTCGGGCCCCCTGGTGCGCTCCAGTTACCGCGCCGACCGCGTGCTCGAGAAGAACAACGTGGGTCTGGACCGGGCGGCCGGTGAAGGCTGACGCCGCCTAGTAGCGACCCTCGGAGCGCTCCTCCGGGGCGATATGCGGGATGGGGGTGCGCTGCGTCTCCCGCGCACCGCAGATCAGGTCCACGGCCCGATCAGCGGCATCCTGGAACGGCTCGAGCACGGTATCGGCGCCACGACGCTGGAGCTCCTCGGTCTCCAGGGCGTTGTGCGAAGCCACGGCGATCTTCCCGCGGAACGGCTCCGCCTCGATAATCTGCATCAACGTGTGGCGGCTGTCCTCGTGACTCAGCCCGGTGGGGTGCCGGGGCACGGTGCTGACCACCCATCGGGCATGCTCGAGGGGCAATGAGCTGACGAATTCGGGGTCGGTGGCATCTCCGTATTCGGCCCGCAGCCCAAGCTGCTTCGCGCGTCGGACGGCGCTCGGGTTGAAATCAACGCCCATGACGGCAAAACCACGCTTCTGCAACCGCAGCCCCATGGCGGTGCCGAAACGCCCCATCCCGAAGATGAGGATATCGGTGCCACCCCGTCTCTCGTCGGCATGCCCCCCGGGCTCACGCGGCGTCTCGGCGCGCTCGAACATCGAGAGATATCGCCCGAAGTGTTCATACAGCCAGTGCGAGTAGGTGATCATGTAGACCGAAACCGCGATCGTCACCAGCCCCACCAGCGTAACCAGCCCGAGGGCTTGCTCGCCGATATGGCCGAGGGCGAGCCCCATGGTGATGAAAATCAGAGAAAATTCGGAAATCTGGGCGACGGTCAGCCCGGCCAGAAAACCGGTCCGCCGTCGATAACCCATGGCCCCCATAATGGCCAGCACGATCAGTGGATTGCCGATCAGAACGAAGGCAGAGAAGATCAGCGCCTCCCCCAGGTTCTCTCCCAGCAGACCGAGATCGAGCGTGGAGCCCAGCGAAATGAAAAAGAACAGAAGCAGGAAATCGCGCAACGGCGCCAGCCGCGCTGAAATGGTCTCACGGTAGGGCGTGGACGCCAGTGAAATCCCCGCCAGCAGCCCCCCAAGCTCCTTGCCAAGACCGATGACGTCGGCCACGGTCGCGAACACGGTCGCCTGGGCAATGGCGAAGATCACCAGGAGCTCCGGCGCATGAGCAAGTCGGGCACTCAGGGGGTTGGCGACGTAGCGCACGAAAAGAATCACCAGGCCGACCAGGGCGACGCCGGCGAGCAGCACCATCGCGATCTCGCCGGCACCGCCACCATCCGACGCGGCGCCGATGCCCAGCGTTGACAGAGCAATCATGGCCAGGACCACCACCAGGTCCTGGACGATCAGAAAGCCCAGCGCGATCTGGCCATGGAGCGAATCAATCTCGCGCTTGTCCGAGAGCAGCTTGACGATGATGATTGTGCTGGAGAAGGTAAGCGCAACGGCCACATAAAGGGATGTGACCGCATCCATCCCCATGGCCAGGCCGATCAGAAACCCGATGCCAGCGGTGAAGGCCACCTGACCGAGGCCGGTGACGAGGGCGACTGCGCCCAGGGAGCGAATGAGCTTGATGTCCAGCTTGATGCCGACCAGGAAGAGCAACACGGCGATGCCCAGCTCCGAGAGCAGTTCGATCTGGGCCTCGGCGTGGACCACGTCCAGCACGGAGGGCCCCGCCATGATACCCACCGCGATGAAACTCACGATCAGCGGCTGGCGCAGGAGAATACCGGCAAACCCCACGATGGCCGCGAGCATGAGCAGGGTAGCGACCTCCGCAAAGGCGGAATGCAGCATCAAATCCAAGAGTCCGATCCTCCCGCCTGAACCGACACCTCCCATTCCACCCGGGAGGTCATCGTTGTGAGCCATATCCTCCTGGCCACCGATCTGAGCGATCGCGCTGAGCGCGCCCAGCGAATGGCACTGCTCATCGCCCGCGAGACCGGATCCGACATCAGGCTTGTCTACGCCATCGACGCCGACCAGCCATCGGCGATGATCGAGGCTCAGCGTACGCAGGCGCAGTCCATGTTACAGCGCCTGGTGGCCACGATCGAGAAAGCGGATCGGGTGGCCTGCTCGGCCAGAGTGATGACCGGCAGCGGCGTCGATACGGCGATACAGGCCGCCGTGGATGACGAGACGACGGTGATCGTGCTCGGCCGTCACCGCAGGCGCCAGATCCGGGATCTGTTCCTCGGTGGCACCTCGGAGCGGATCATCGCCCACACGCAGACGCCGGTCCTGGTCGTGAGGGCAGCACCGGTGGAGCGTTACCGCAAGCTGCTTTTCGCAACGGATCTGTCGGACGAATCCCTCGAGATGGCCGGAAAGCTCGCCACTCATCCGGTCACGGCGGGGGTTTCCATCACGGTTCTGCACCTGGTCGGCACCGAAGAGCAGTCGCCCGTCGCGCAGAACCAGATGACCGATCGCGGTCGTGAAGCCCTGCTGGCCGATGAAAAAGCGAGGGCCGCGCAACGACTCGAGCGATTTGTCGAGCGTGCGGATATCGGGCCGGTCTCACAGAGGGTTGTGGCTGACCCCCGTCCGGCAGCCACGGCACTCATCGATTTTGCATCGCGAGCAGGGATCGACCTGATCGCCCTGCACCCGGGAAAGGCGACCGGCGTCGAGGGATTCCTTCGCTACAGCATTACGACCCGGCTGCTGAATTCATCGCCGGTGGATTTGCTGCTTTTCTGATCAACCGATGAACGGCGCCAGCACCACCGGCAGGTAGGCATCCACCAGCAGGACCGCGAACAGCGCCATCAGATAGACGATGCTGTAGCCGAACGAGCGCATGGGCAGGGAGCGGTCATCGGGTCGGGCCAGCAGGGCATACCCGAACCACAGGTAGCGTGCGCCAAGCGCCAGCGCGCCGGCCAGATAGATCGGCCCGCTCATGCCCGTGGCGAACGGCAGCATGGTCACGCCCACCAGCAATACCGTGTAGAACAGGATCTGCCAGCGGGTATAGCGATCACCATGGGTCACCGGGAGCATCGGAATCTCGACGCTCGCGTATTCCTCGCGCCGGTGGATGGCCAGGGCCCAGAAGTGCGGGGGCGTCCAGGTGAAGATGATCAGGAACAGCAACAGCGCGTGCGGATCGATACTGCCCGTGACGGCCACCCAGCCGAGCACGGGCGGCGCGGCGCCCGCTGCCCCGCCGATGACAATATTCTGCGGTGTCGCGCGCTTGAGAAAGAGCGTGTAGACAAAGGCATAGCCCATCAGCGACCCGGCGGTCAGCCAGGCCGTGAGCGGATTGACGGCAAAGTAGAGCAGCGCAAGTCCGCTGATGCCGAGAGTGCCGGCGAAGATGCTGGCATGGGCGGTGCGCAGGTGACCGGTCGGCAATGGCCGCCCCTGGGTCCGCTTCATCCGGGCATCCACGCGGCGATCGACGAGATGATTGATGGCCGCCGCGGAACCCGCCGCCAGCGCAATGCCGATATTGCCGACGATGAGCGCATTCCACGGCAGACTGCCGGGGCTCGCCAGCAGGTTACCCACCACCGCGGTGAATACCATCAGCGCCACGACGCCGGGCTTGGTCAGCTCGTAGTAATCGCGCCAGTGATGCAGCAGATGCTGCAGCGGTGGTGCATCGTCGGCGGCCCGAGTTGTACTCGCTTCCAGGGTGCGACTCATGATTCTGCCAGCGGTCGATTCACGTGAATGACAGTTACCAGTACGAGCAGGAGTATGGCGGCTCCCGCATTGTGCGCGACCGCCAGTGCCAGGGGCAAGCTGTAGATCACGTTACCAATGCCGATGGCCAGCTGAAGGGTCAGTGCCAGCCCGACGGCGATACCCAGGGCATGGCCGATCCCGCCGGCGCGCCAGAGTCGCCAGGCGAGGAACCCGAGCACCAGCGTCACGACAATCGCGCCGGCCCGATGCACCAGGTGGATCGCCATACGGGCCGGATGATCCAGCACCCCGAACTCGTAATTCACCCCGAGCCCGCGCCAGAGCACGAACCCCTCGGAAAAATCCGCGCGCTCCGGCCAGTACTCACCCAGACTGCAGGCGGGAAACTCGTTACAGGCCAGCGCCGCATAGTTCGTGCTCGTCCAGCCACCCAGCGTGATCTGCCCCACCGTGAACAGCATGGCGACCGCAATGAGACCGCCCAGTCCCGCATTGCCGGCCAGACGGCCGGTTCCTCCCAGGTAGTTGCAGCGCAGGGTGACCCACCAGAGCAGCGACAGCGTGGTCAGGCCGCCCAGCAAGTGGGCCGTCACGACTGCCGGCTTGAGCTGCCAGGTCACCGTCCAGGCCCCCAGAATGGCCTGAAACGTGACGATACCCACCAGCAACAACGGCACCTTCCAGGGCTGTCCCGGACGATGACGCTGACGCCAGCCGAAGATGCCCATCGCGAGGATCATCAGTCCGAGGATCCCCGCCAGGTAGCGATGCACCATCTCGCGCCAGCCCTTGCCGATATGCACCGGGGTATCCGGGAAGGCCTCATTGGCCGCCGCGATCGCCGCCGGCGAGTTGGGAACATCCCATTGCCCGTAACAGCCCGGCCAGTCGGGGCATCCAAGGCCGGCATCCGTCAGCCGGACCCAGGCGCCCAGCACGACCACGCAGAGCGTGACGGCCGTGGTCAGGAGACTCAGGCGGAAAAACCAGGGATGGGCTCTCATTGGGTTGTCGCCTCCTCAAGGGCACGTCGCTCCGCCTCTTCCTTGGCCAGGCGCAGGAGTTTCTCGAGATCATCCAGCAGTCCCGAGGCATCAAGGGGCACCGGATAGCGCATCACCTGATAACCGCGGTAATCGACAATCTGCGCGGCGATCGGTTCCCCCTCGTGCGAGGCAAGCCGCTCCACGGAGGCCATCGGCGCGGCA
This sequence comes from uncultured Ectothiorhodospiraceae bacterium, assembly GCA_913056385.1. Classification (GTDB taxonomy): domain Bacteria; phylum Pseudomonadota; class Gammaproteobacteria; order Nitrococcales; family Nitrococcaceae; genus Spiribacter. The sequence continues at coordinate 16,361 of CAJXND010000005.1, read as the reverse complement.
AGATTGAGTATGCCGGCCGCCGGCTCCACGACCGGCTCGGTCCGATCCTCCGGCTGCAGGACCACCAACCGGACCCGTTCGATATCACGATCAAGGGCGATCTGCACACGGTTCAGTGCGTCCAGGCGTTCCAGGCAGGCCTCACCACAGGCCTGCATCTGTGGCATCACGACAAGCCAATCGCCCGCCAGAACGGGCGCCGTGCCGTCCACCGCCTGCCATTGACCCGGCTCCAGCTGCACCGGCGGCTGAACCAGGTCACCGTTGTTGGTGAACGTCCCCGGCCGCCAGTCGCTGAACACCATCACCATGGCGGCCAGCGTCGGCAGAATGAAAATGGCCAGCAGCGCAATGAGCTGCCAGCGGCCCTTGACCCATCCCATCAGGCGGCGCCTCCTCGTTTTTCGCGTCGCGTGTTCACGATCAGCCAGATCAGCGTGAGCGCGCCGGCCAGCGAGAACCACTGCACGGCATAGCCCTGGTGCCGCTCCGGGCCGAACCGCCAGGCATCCCGTCCGGTGCGCTGTGCAACCACCTCATTGGTCAGCGGCCCTTCCACCAGCAGATAGTCGTCGAGCGGATAGTCCAGCGTCGACTGCATGTACTCGAAATCCATGTATTGAACACGCCTCGGCCATTGCGCCGGCCGATCCGAGGGATCGCCCAGCCGCAGACCGACCGAAGGCCCCCGGCTGACCCGGCCGGTCACCCGACCCTCGGCCCTGGCGGGCGGGAGTTCCGGCAGCGTCTCCCGATCGCCGACGATGGGCACAAAGCCCCGGTCGACAAGGACCGCACCATCGCGGCGGTCGAGGCGCAGCGGCGTCAGCACCCGATATCCAACCTGTCCGTCCTGAATGCGGTTGTCGAGCAGGAACTGGTGCGCCTCATCGAAGGTCCCTTTCGCCGATACCCGGCGGTATTCATGCGTCTCCAGCGTGGCGGCCACCTGGTTCAGATCCACCACGGGTGCGCGCGTCGCCGCGGCGCGCTCGGCCAGCGCCGCCCGCTTCTGGTCGGCCCGGTCAAGTTGCCAGCTTCCCAGGCTCAACAGCAGTGCCAGCAACACCAGATAGGCGAAGGTCGGCAGGAACCTGGGTGCGAAGACATAACCGGCGAAATAGACGCCCCTGGACGCAGACGCCAACTCGGTCAGCGCCCGGGTCTTGCTTTATACTCGCCCCACAGCGAAAAGGACTGTCCAATGGATCTCGCAATTCGTATTACCATCCTGGTCACGCTCTTCGTCATTGTGGCGAGTCTCGGCTCCGGGCTTTTCTACCTGATCCGGGATCGCGGGGAGTCAAGGCGCACGTTGAATGCGTTGACGCTGCGCATCACGCTGTCGGTCATCCTCTTCCTGCTGATCCTGCTTGGCTATTTCACCGGCGTGATTACACCGAACCAGACGCCCTGACCCTCGGCCATCTGGCTTGTCCGCCAACAGCGCTGATCGATCAGAGTATGTACACGAAGATATAGAGCCCGAGCCAGACCACATCCACGAAGTGCCAGTACCAGGCGGTCGCCTCGAACCCGAAATGCGCCTCCGGGCGGAAATGCCCTTTCATGCATCGCACGGCGATGACACCCAGCATGAGCGTGCCAATCAGCACGTGCATTCCGTGGAAGCCGGTGAGCATAAAGAACGTCGAACCGTAGATACCGGTCTCGAGGCGCAGATTCAGATGCTCGTAGGCGTGATAGTACTCATAGGCCTGCAGGCCGATGAACACGAGGCCCAGCGCAATGGTCGCCCACATGTAACCGACCAGCTTGCCGCGGTTCCCGTCCTTCAGGGCATGATGCGCTGCCGTTAGCGTGACACCCGAGGTCAACAGGATCAGCGTGTTGATGGTCGGCAGTGGCCACGGCCCCATCGGCCGCCATTCCATTGCCGCGTTCGCCGGGCCGGCGGTCGGCCAGGTCAGGGCGACGGAGTCCCAGATCAGACGACTGGTGGCCGGATCCGCACCGGAGAGCCATGGCACGGAAAGGACACGGGCGTAGAACAGCGCACCAAAGAAGGCGGCGAACAGCATGACCTCCGAGAAGATGAAGAAGATCATGCCCCAGCGCAGCGACCGGTCGACCTGATCGCTGTAGAGCCCCGTCAGGCCCTCGCGCACCACGTCACCAAACCAGCCGACCACCATCCAGAGCGTGATCAGCAGGCCGGCGCCAAGCACCCAGGGACCGGCACCGATACCCTCGAGATAGAGCGCGATCCCCACGACCAGGGCGGTGACGCCCACGCTGCCGATGATCGGCCAACTGCTTTGGTGCGGTACGTAGTATCCGCCTTCTGCCTGCGCCATGCGCTGTCCTCTCTCTCCCTACCCTCGACCGCTAGAGACGGTCGAGGAAAACACCCAGGTAAATGCCCATCACGACCAGCACCAGCAGGAACACCGTCCAGCGGATATTCCTGCGTGTGCGTCGGCCCACCTCACGGTTGATCATGAATCAGCGGATCACCGGAGGCGTATCGAAGGTGTGATGCGGCGCCGGCGACGGCACCTCCCACTCGAGCCCCTCGGCCCCTTCCCAGGCACGCGCCTCGGCCTTCTGACCACCGCGGATGCACTTGTAGAGCAGCCAGACGAAGATGAGCTGGGCAAAACCGAACCCGAAACCGCCGATGCTGGACACCATGTTCCAGTCGGCGAACTGCACGGAGTAGTCCGGGATACGCCGCGGCATGCCGGCCAGACCCAGGAAGTGCTGCGGGAAGAACAGCACATTGACAAAGATCGTCGACAGCCAGAAGTGCCACTGTCCGAGCCGTTCGTTGTACATATGCCCGGTCCACTTGGGCATCCAGTAGTAGGCCGCCGCCAGAATCGCGAAGACGGCGCCGGTCACCAGTACGTAGTGGAAATGCGCCACCACGAAATAGGTGTCGTGGTACTGGAAGTCCGCCGGCGCGATGGCCAGCATCAGCCCCGAGAAGCCGCCGATGGTGAACAGGAACACGAACGCCAGCGCAAACAGCATGGGCGTCTCGAAGGTCATCGCACCCCGCCACATCGTCGCCACCCAGTTGAACACCTTCACACCGGTGGGCACGGCGATGAGCATCGTCGCATACATGAAGAACAGCTGACCGGCCAACGGCATGCCCACCGTGAACATGTGGTGCGCCCAGACGATGAACGACAGGAACGCGATGGAGGCCGTGGCATAGACCATCGAGCTGTAGCCGAAGAGCGGCTTGCGTGCGAAGGCCGGAATGATCGTCGAGATGATGCCGAACGCCGGCAGAATCAGGATGTAGACCTCGGGATGCCCGAAGAACCAGAAGATGTGCTGGTAGAGCACCGGATCACCACCACCGGCCGCGCTGAAGAACGACGTGCCGAAGTACTGGTCGGTGAGCAGCATGGTGATGGCACCGGCCAGCACCGGCATCACGGCAATCATGAGATAGGCGGTGATCAGCCAGGTCCAGACGAACAGCGGCATCTTCATCAGCGTCATGCCGGGTGCCCGCATATTCAGGATGGTGGCGATCACGTTGATCGATCCCATGATGGAACTGATGCCCAGCACATGGATCGCGAAAATCACGAACGGGAACGCCGTCCCGGTCTGAAGCATGAGCGGCGGATACATGGTCCAGCCACCGGCCGGCCCGCCACCGGGCATGAAAAGCGTTGACAGGAGAATGGCGAAGCCGAATGGCAACAGCCAGAAGCTCCAGTTGTTCATGCGGGGCAGCGCCATGTCCGGCGCGCCCACCATGAGCGGGATCATCCAGTTGGCCAGACCGGTGAATGCCGGCATGACGGCACCGAAGATCATCACCAGCGCATGCATGGTGGTCATCTGGTTGAAGAAGTAGGGATCCACCACCTGCAGGCCCGGCTGGAAGAGCTCCGCGCGAATGACCAGCGCCATGGCGCCACCGACCAGGAACATGGCCAGCGAGAACAGCAGATACATTGATCCGATGTCCTTGTGGTTGGTAGTCACCAGCCAGCGCTTGAACCCGGTGGGCTCCTCAGCGTGATGTGCGTGATCCTGGGTTGTTGCCGTCATTTCAACCGTCTCCCCTGAATGATTCCCGCTTACCGTGCGGCCAGTTCTTCTCCGGCCTCGGCTGCATCCGTACCGTCAGCCGTCGTACCGGGCTCGCCACCGGCCTGCTGCTCGGCAAGCCAGGCCTCGTATTCGTCCCTCTCCACCGCCTCGACGACGATGGGCATGAACCCGTGATCACGGCCGCAGAGTTCTGCGCAGCGGCCGCGGTAGACACCCGGTTCCTCGATAACCGTCCAGGTTTCATTGACGAAGCCCGGAATCGCGTCCTTCTTCCAGCCCAGGTCCGGCATCCACCAGGAGTGGATCACGTCCGCCGCCGTGATCTGGAATTTGATGCGCGTGTCCACCGGCAGCACCAGTCGCCGGTCGACGTTCTGCAGGTAGTTGGGTACGGACGCCGGGTTGATGCCGGAGTCGAGCTGTCGGGCCACATCACTGTCCGTGGCCAGACGGCTGAGGAACTGCACGTCCTCGCCCATGTACTCGTAACCCCAGAACCACTGATAGCCGGTGATCTTCACCGCCATCTCCGACTCGCTGGTGTCGTCGAGATCGATCAGCACGCGGGTGGCGGGGACCGCCATGCCCACCAGGATAACAAGCGGAAGCACCGTCCAGACGATCTCGACGGCGGTACTGTGGTGGAACTTCGCCGGCTTCACGCCCCGCGACTTCCGATGCCGGAAGATCGAGTAGAACATCGCACCAAACACGCCGAGACCGATCACCACGGTGATGGTGAAGATCGTCATGTGCAGGTCATAGATCTCCTGACTCGATTCGGTAACGCCGCGGGTCATGTTGATCAGACTGAAATCCGCGAGTGCCGGTGTCGCAAGCAGCATGAGGCCTGCCAGCAAGCCGAGGTGCCCGAATCTCCTCCTGGCGATCATGTTTGTCATCCCGTTCTGTCTCCCAGACTATGCGAGGGGGCGACGGAGAGCGCAGCCTGCGCTTCGTCGCCCGCGGTGGCCGGCAGGGCGCCATCATCGCCACAGCGCGCCATCGGCCCGATACAACGGCCGAGTTCCCGGGCCAGGCTGCGCCGTTCCTCGGGCTCGAGAAAACCGCCGATCACCAGCTCCTGCCCCCGCGAGCGCAGCAGAAGCTGAGTCTCTTCCCAGCGCCGCGGTACTCGACGCAGTACGACTTCGGTCCACGCCCGATCCATATCCCAGGCCCGCTCTACGCGGCCCCGTCCCTTCTCCACGCGGACCGCGCTACCGGCCACGTGAATGATCTCGCGATCCAGCGACCGACGTGCCGAGGTATAGAGCGCGATCCCCAGGGCGGTCAGCTCAAGGCCCGCAAAGGGCAACACCGGCCAGAAACCCATCCAGGTGCATACCAGGGCGATCCCCAGACAGACCACGCTCAGACCCGCGAAAATCCGCATCGTCTGGCCCCAGTCCGGGGCAATGTTGGGGGCCAGAACAAACCGACGCCCGCTGGATCCCTCGCTTGTGCTCCGGGTGCTCATGTCAACGCTCGCCGTCGCGCATCGAATTGACGATCATCAAGTTTAGATAACTCGGCGCCCGGAGAAAAGCAGAATTCCTGCTCATCTCGCTTTTCAGCGCTTTCGGCGCGGCATCGACAGGGTATCCAGGGGCACCCGCACCTCGCCGCTGTCCGCCTTCATCTGGGTCTGCGCATCCGTTCCCCAGGCATGGCCATACGCCACTTCCCAGGTGGCCGGCAGCCGACCATCGGCATCCCGCCGGCTTTCGTAGGCGGCCTCCATGGCTCGCCAGCGGCGGGGCGTAGTCAGCCCGCGATGCCGCCCCGCCAGGGCATTGCGCAGCCCGAGGGCGTCCAGATCCCCCACCAGGGCCGGAACATCGCTGTAGGTGAGCGTGAAATGCTCCATGTCCATGACCGGCTCGGCCAGTCGCGCATTGACCAGGGCATCACCGATATCGTGCATATCGACAAACCCATGCACGTGGGGGGCGGTGTCCACGGCCTGCCAGGCACGCCGGAGCTCGTCGAGGGTATCCGGCCCGAAGGTGGCGAACATCAGCACGCCATCCGGCCGCAGGATACGCTGCAGTTCCCGGGCGGTCGCCGCCAGATCAGGGACGCGGTGAAACGCGAGACTGGAGAAGACCAGGTCGAAACTGTCATTGCGAAAAGGCAGCTGCTCGAGCCCGCCACAGACACCGGGCGCGCGCCGCCAGCGGCCGCCGCGGCGACGGGCCTGGGCCACCACGGGCACGGCCAGGTCCATCGCCACGTAGCGGGCGCCGGGGTAACGCTTGCGGAGCGCCTCGGTGTTGACGCCGGTGGCGCAACCCAGATCGAGCATGGCCTCGGGCTGCAGTCGGATGTAGTCCAACCGCTCCACCAGTCGCCGACCGACCTCGCGATGCAGCACCGCCGCCTCGTCGAATCGCGGCGCGGCACGGTCAAGCCGGCGGCGGAGGATGCGTGGATCAAGCCGGAGGGGATCGTCCTGAGCGTCGTTCATCCGCTCATGCTGCCATATTCCACCGCCGGTCGGCAGATGCCGCCCGCGGCTGGCGCCATCGGTCCGCGCGCGGCAGCCTGATCCCGTGACCCGCATTCCATCGCCCATCACCCGTTCCACGACATGGCGCTCACCAACCCGCCTCGAGCACTGGCTGCACCACCTGCTGGACGGTCGCTGCCGTTTCTGCGCCGCGCGCAGCCCATGGGACCCCCTGTGTGCGGGCTGTCGCGAGGATCTCCCCTGGATCACGGCGGCCTGCCGGCGCTGTGGACTGCCCCTGGCAAGCGGGGCGAACGAGTGCGCAGGCTGCCTGAGTCATCCGCCTCCCTTCGACCGCACCCGCGCGCTGTGGACCTACACCGACGGCGTCGATCGGTTGATCCGTGCCTTCAAGCTGCGCGAGGACTTCTCCGCCGGGCGGCTGCTCACAAGCCTCGCGGCCAGCGCCATGCGACAGCGGAACACTCCCTGTTACGCACCGCTGCTGCCCATGCCGCTCCATCCGGCGCGTTATCGACAGCGGGGGTTCAATCAGTCGGCACTGATTGCGAGCTGGCTGGGGCCGCCGGTCGTCAAGCGACTCGTGCAACGCCAACGGAACACACCACCGCAGCGCGGCCTCGACGCTGACGCCCGGCGGCGTAATCTGGCGGGGGCCTTCCGCCTGCGATGCCCACCCCCACGATCCGTGGTGCTGGTGGATGATGTGCTCACCACCGGAGCCAGTCTGGCGGCGCTGGCGAACTGCCTGCGGGCCGCCGGGACCGAGCGCATCGAGGTCATCGTCCTCGCCCGCGCCATCTAGCCGGCGAACGGATAGGACAGCACGATCCCGACGAAGATAATCCCGCCGTAGATGTTGTTGTTGAGGAAAGCCCGGAAGCTGCCCTCTCGACTGCGATCGCGAATGAGCCACTGCTGATGGGCAAACAGGCCCGTGGCGAGGGCAAGGCAGAGAAAGTAGATCGCCCCCAGCCCCGCACGCCAGCCAATCAGCGCCAGCAGCAGCGTCATCAGCACCTGCAGCACCCCGATCATCAGCCGGTCCTGACGGCCGAAGAGAATCGCGGTGGATTTGATGCCGATCTTCAGATCGTCATCCCGGTCGACCATGGCGTATTGGGTGTCGTAGATCGTCGCCCAGACCACCGCGGCGACGAATACCAGCCAGGCCATCAATGTAATCTCGCCGGCCTGGGCGGCGAAGGCCATCGGCGCGGCCCAGCCGAAGGCCGCCCCCAGGTGAACCTGGGGCAGGTACGTGTGGCGCTTCATGAAAGGATAGCTGGCCGCCAGCGCCACCCCCACCAGCGACAGCAGCACAGTCAGGCGGTTCATGAGCAGGACCAGCCCGAATGCCACCAGGCAGAGCACGACGAACAGTACCAGCGCTTCCCGCCCGGTGACGGCCCCGGTGGTCAGCGGGCGTTCCCGCGTGCGCTTGACGTGACGATCGAAGTCCCGGTCCGCATAGTCGTTGATCACGCAGCCCGCGGCGCGCATGACCAGCACCCCCAGCACGAACACCACCAGCACGCCGGGCCTTGGCCAGCCCTCGGCGGCCAGCCACAGCGCCCAGAGCATTGGCCAGAGCAGCAGGAAATTACCGATGGGCCGATCCAGCCGGGCGAGCCTTGCGTAGAGCAAAAGCCGCTGGCGCAGATCAGTCGCTGGCATGGGAGAGCTCCTCGAGCAGGGGTTGCAGAAACACTTCGGTGACGAGCAGCGGCCGGCCGGCGATCCGGAAGACCGAGCGACGGGCCCATCGGGGCGCATCGCCATGGGCCGCCGCGCGGGCACCCAGTCGCGAGCCGGCATCGAGTGGCGCCACTTCGATGGCGCCGCGGACCACCGGATAGCGGCCGAACAACAGGGCACCCAGGGGCTGGCGGCCCAGCGAACGCAGCCGGCGGAGCGGACCGCGAAGGCTGGTACCGGGAATCACGCTGCGGGCATAGACCAGCGGCCGGTCCGCCCGGCAGAGAAGCACCTCGCGCAGCCAGAACCACTCGTTGACGGGCCGCCCCAGTCGTCGGCGCTCGTCCGGCCAGGCCCGCCCCCAGCGCTCGTCAATCACACTGACCCGAAAGGCCTCTCCGGCCAGCGCCCGCAGGCGGCGGGTCAACGAGCCGGGCTCGTCCAGCCAGTCGCGCAGCGGTCCGCGCGCCGGCCGTGCACTCGGCACGCCCCGCGGTCGCCAGTTGCGGAGGCCGGGGTCACTCATGCGTTCTTCTTCCTCACACCTGGGCGTATCGCTCGCCGTCGCCGACCCAGCGGCGGATGAGCTCGGTGACCGCCCCGGGCTCATCGCGCAACAGCGTCGGCGCGGCCGACTGCACCGAATCAAGCAGATCGCCGTCACGCAGCAGATCCGCGATCCGATAGGAGAGCGCCCCGGTCTGCCGCGTGCCGAGCACCTCGCCCGGGCCGCGGATCTCGAGGTCGCGCCGGGCGATGCGAAAGCCATCATTACTCTCACGCAGGATGCCCAGTCGCGACCGGGCGGTCTCGCCGAGCGGGCCATGATACAGAAGCACGCAGCTGCTCCGCGTCTCGCCCCGCCCCACCCGGCCACGGAGCTGGTGGAGCTGGGCAAGGCCCAGCCGCTCGGCATTCTCGATGATCATCAGCGAGGCATTGGGCACGTTCACCCCGACCTCGATCACCGTGGTTGCAACCAGGAGATCGACATCGCCCGACTCGAAGCGGCGCATGATGGCCTCTTTATCGGCCGCCGCCATTCGGCCATGGACGAGGCCGACGACGATATCCGGCAGCTGCTCCTGCAGACGCGCCGCGGTTCCCTCGGCGGCCTCGGCCTCCAGCACATCCGAATCCTCCACCAGCGTGCAGACCCAGTAGGCCTGACGACCCGCGGCGCAGGCGGCGCGGATGCGGTCGATCACCGCCTCCCGGCGGGTATCCGGCAGTGCCACCGTCTGCACCGGCGTGCGCCCCGGCGGCAATTCATCGATCACGGAGGTATCGAGATCGGCATAGGCCGTCATGGCGAGCGTGCGCGGAATGGGCGTCGCGGTCATCACCAGCTGATGCGGCTGGCTCTCGCCATTACCCTTGTCGCGGAGGGCGAGACGCTGATGGACACCGAACCGATGCTGTTCGTCGATCACCACCAGCCCCAGCGCCCGGAACACCACGTCGTCCTGGAACAATGCGTGGGTTCCAACGACCACCTGGATGTCGCCGGAGGCCAGCCCGGCCAGCGTCTCCCGCCGTCGCGCCGCAGTACTGCGCCCGCTGAGCCAGCCAACGTTGATCCCCAGGGGCTCGAGCCAGTTCCGGAAGCTGCGTTCATGCTGCTCGGCGAGCAGTTCAGTGGGCGCCATGATGGCCATCTGCCACCCGGCGGAGACGGCATGCAGCCCGGCCAGCGCGGCGATGACCGTCTTGCCGGAACCCACATCGCCCTGCACCAGGCGAAGCATCGGTGCCGCCATGGAGAGATCCGCCACCACCTCGTCGTGAACCCGGGTCTGGGCAGCAGTCAGGGCAAAGCCCAATTGGCCCAGAAAGCGCCCCGCCAGTGCCGCATCCGCCCGGATGGCGGGCGCCGGCGCCGACTGCTTTTGCTCGGCGCGCAGCCGCAGGAGACTCAATCGATGGGCCAGCAGTTCCTCGAAGGCCAGTCGGCGCACGGCGGGATGCCGGCCATCGAGCAGCGCCTGCGTATCGGCATCCGGCGGCGGCGCATGCACCGTGGCAAGGGCGTCGATCAGGTCGGGCAGTCCCAATGCCGCGCGCAATGTAGCGGGCAGCCATTCGGTCACGGCGCCGGGATGGGCCAGTGCCGCAGCGATGGCCCGACGCAGGGCATGCTGGGTCAGCCCGTCCGTGGCCGGATAGACCGGCTTGAATTCGCCGTCGGCCATCGGCGCATCGGCGTCAACACGCTCCCAGTCGGGGTGCACGATCTGCAGCGTGACGGGACCGGGCCGGGCCTCGCCAAAGACCCGCAGGCGGACACCCCGCGCCAGCTGACGCTGCTGATTGCCGTAGAAGTGGAAGAAGACCAGTTCGAGGCTCCCGGTGCCATCGCTCATGCGGCATACCAGCCGGCGACGGCGGCCGCCAACGACTTCGCTGGCCGTTACCTCGCCTTCGACCAGTGCCGAAGTCCCGGGACTGAGTTCGCCGAGATTGAGTACCCGGGTCCGGTCCTCGTAGCGCAATGGCAGGTGGAACGGCAGATCCTCGAGACGGACCAGCCCCAGCCGGGCCAGCTTTTCGGCAAGCCGGGGGCCGACCCCCGGCAACCGGGTGACGGGCGTGCCCCCTGCAACGGCGGCCTCGGCCATGGACTAGCCGGCGTCGGCCAGACTCAGGATGGCCTCGACTTCGACCAGGGCACCCTTGGGAAGCTCGGAGACGCCGATGGCTGCCCGGGCGGGATAGGGCTCGGCGAAGTATTCCGCCATGATCCCGTTGACGGTCGCGAAATAACCGAGATCGGTCAGGAAGATCGACAGCTTGCAGATCGATGCCAGGTCTCCACCGGCCGCCATGCAGACGTTATGCAGATTGTCGAATACCCGGCGGGTCTGCGTGTCGATATCCGGGCCCGCCATATCCATGGTGACCGGGTCCAGCGGGATCTGCCCGGAGATGAAGACCAGCTCCCCCACCCGGACCGCCTGCGAGTAGGGGCCGATGGCGGCAGGGGCCTGATCGGTCTGAATGATTCGGCGGGTCATGACGACTCCTTGCAAGATGCGGCCAGGCGCTCAGCCCCGCCGGCGGGTGATGCGCAGCACGGCGGAGAGTCCGCGCAGACGGCGCATGATTCGCGCCAGGTGGACACGACCGCGCACACCCAGCACCAGCTTCATGGTGGCAATCATGCCTTCCTTTTCCTCGATTTCAACGGCGTCGATATTCGAATCGAGGTCGGAGATCACCGCCGCCACGCTGGCCAGGACGCCCCGGCGGTTCATGACCTCCAGATCAATGGCCACCGGGTAGTCGCCCTCGGCGACCGCATCCCACTGCACATCCACCCATTTCTCCGGGTGGTTGCGGTACTCGCGGATGTTGTTGCACGCCTGGTGATGGATGACCACACCGCGACCGGCGCTGGCAAAGCCGACAATCGGGTCGCCGGGAATCGGCCTGCAGCATCGGGCGAAGGTCACCACGGCACCCTCGTTGCCACGAATGGTCAGCGCCCCGCTCACCGCTGCCTGACCGGACTCGTCCGCCTGTTCCTCGGTACCGGCCAGGTAGCGGGCCACCAGCCAGGGCATCCGACGGCCCAACCCCACTTCCTCGAACACCGTATCGAGGCCTTTCGCGCCGAGGGATTCGAGGGCGTTGCCCACCTTCTCACCCGGCAGATTGGCGAGACTGAGCCCCATGGCATCCAGCGCCTGCTCCACCAGCCGCCGGCCCAGATCCACCGCCTCGACGCCCTGCAGGCGCTTGAGGCTGTGGCGAATCGCCGCGCGGGCCTTCGCGGTGACCACGAAGTCCAGCCATGCCGGATTGGGCCGGGCGATCGGCGCGGTGATGATCTCCACCGTCTGGCCCGTCTCCAGCGGCGTACGCAGCGGGGCGAGCCGGTTATCGATATTGGCCGCGATGCAGGCATCGCCGATCTCCGAGTGCACGGCATAGGCGAAATCGACCACCGTGGCACCCTTGGGCAGTTCCATGATGTCGCCACCCGGCGTGAAGACGTAGACCTCGTCAGGCAGCAGGTCGATCTTGACGTTCTCGATGAACTCGAGCGAGTTGCCGGCGTTCTCCTGCATTTCCATCAGGCCATGCACCCATTCCCGCGCACGGGTCTGGGCAACGCTGGTGGGCCCGCCAGCGTCCTTGTAGAGCCAGTGCGCGGCAATGCCAGCCTCGGCCACGCGGTCCATCTCGGCGGTACGGATCTGCACCTCGAGCTGGATCCGCCGGGGCCCCACGAGGGTGGTATGAAGGCTCTGATAGCCGTTCACCTTGGGGATGGCGATATAGTCCTTGATACGACCCGGCAATGGCTTGTACAGGCCGTGGCAATGGCCGAGCACCCGGTAGCACGTATCCACGTCGGCCACGACCACGCGGAAACCATAGACGTCGAAGATATCGTCGAATCCCGCCTGCTTGTTGCGCATCTTCTGGTAGATGCTCCAGAGATGCTTCTGTCGGGCAATGACGCGGGCCTCGATAGCGCCCTCGGCCAGACTCTCGCGCAGCTCGTCGCGCACGCTGTCGAGCAGCTCACGCCGCGATCCGCGCTGCTGTCGCACCCGCTCCTTGAGCACCCGGTAGCGCATGGGATAGAGCGCAGCGAAACCAAGGTCCTCAAGCTCGACGCGCACGCTGTTGATGCCCAGGCGTTGCGCAATGGGGGCGTAGATTTCCAGGGTTTCGCGGGCGATGCGCGCACGCTTGCTGGGCGGCATCACGAAGATGGTCCGCATGTTATGCAGACGGTCGGCGAGCTTGATCAGGATGACCCGGATGTCCTGGGACATCGCCATGACCATCTTGCGGAAATTCTCCGCCTGCGCCTCAGCCTTGCTGCGGAAGTTGATCTGCGTGAGTTTGGAGACGCCATCGACGAGCTGCGCCACCTCCGCCCCGAAGGCCTCGGCGATTTCCGCCTTGGCAGTGGGCGTATCCTCGATCACATCATGCAGAATGGCCGCGCAGAGGCTCTCCGCGTCCAGACCCATTTCACCCAGAGTGCGAGCCACCGCAAGCGGATGGGTGATATACGGTTCTCCGGAGAGACGGCGCTGACCGTCATGGGCGGCCGCGCCAAACTGATAGGCCCGATAGACCTGCTGGACCTGGCGTGGCTCGAGATAGTCCTCGAGCAGCGAACACAGGTCGGCCGCGCGGGTTGCGGAATCGGAACCCGCTGCCTCCCGTTTCACCGCCGCCTCGCTGCTTGCCATGGATGCCGGATCAGTCGGCCGGCTTCTCCTCATCGGGGGTCACCCCGGGGGCAGCGGCGCCGGACCCGGCCTGCTCCGCTTCCGCGTCCTCCACAGCCTCGCCCGCCGCGGCCTCGGCGGCGGCGTCAAGCGCACCAAGCGCCTCGGCGGCCTCCGCCTCGACATTGAGAATGTCCGACGTGACGTAGCCATCGGCAATCTCGCGCAGCGCAACGACCGTGGGCTTGTCATTCTCCCAGTCGACGAATGGCTGGCTGCCATGCGCCACCTGACGGGCCCGGCGCGTGGCAGCCAGCACCAGTTCGAATCGATTGTCGATCGTATCGAGGCAATCCTCGACCGTCACTCGCGCCATGCCGGCAACCTCCAGATTTCGCTGACTTCTTTGATCGATGTCAGTGTAGCGTGAAAGCCCACAACCGCCAAAGCTTTATTGACGCCGCGGGGGGCAGGCCCGACCTCGGCCGGGCCGTCATACCCGATCAGCGGCCACCGACCGCCCCGTCAGTCAATGCCGCCAGCGCATCGGCGTGGACGCCGACCTGATGGGCGAGCTCCAGGCGCCGGGCACGGACAATGGCGTCGAGATCGGCCAGCGCCGTGTCGAAGTCGTCATTCCAGACCAGATAGTCATATTCGCCACAATGACTCATCTCACTCACCGCGGCGGCCATGCGCGAGGCAATCACCTCGTCGCTGTCCTGGTCCCGGCTGCGCAGACGCTGCTCGAGGGCGTCGCGCGAGGGCGGCAGGATGAAAATCGACACCGTCTGCGCGAGGCGCCCGCGAATCTGTCTCGCACCCTGCCAGTCGATCTCCACGAGCACATCGCGGCCGGCGGCCAGATCCGCCTCTACCGCCGCATAGGTGGTGCCATAGCGACGATCGAACACCCGTGCGTGCTCCAGAAAGGCATCGGCCTCGATCAGGCGCAGGAATTCGGTCTCATCGACAAAGTGGTAGTCCCGTCCCGCCTGCTCACCGGGCCGGGGCGAGCGGGTCGTGTGAGAGACTGAGATGACCAGCTTCGGATCACGTTCCATCAGCGCACGCAGCAGCGAGGTCTTGCCCGCGCCGGAGGCCGCCGAGACGATGTAGAGAGTGCCTTTCATGCCCGTATTCATCCCGTTGATGGTACCCTGCGCGGTCTTTTTCCGCACTTTCGTGAATACAGCAGGAGAACGCAATGCGCCCCAGTGGCCGAGCCGCCGATCAACTTCGCTCCATCCGTCTGACCCGCGGTTTCACACGACATGCCGAGGGCTCGGTTCTGGTGGAGTTCGGCGATACGCGGGTCCTGTGTACGGCTTCGGTGGAGGAGCGCGTGCCGCCGTGGCTGCGCAACAGCAACCGCGGCTGGGTCACGGCGGAATACGGCATGCTGCCGCGTGCCACCGGCAGCCGGACCGATCGCGAGGCGGCCCGCGGTCGCCAGCAGGGACGCACGGTGGAGATCCAGCGCCTGATCGGTCGCGCCCTGCGCGCGGTGGTCGATCTGGAGGCCCTCGGCGAGCGCCGGGTGGTCATTGACTGCGATGTGCTCCAGGCCGACGGGGGTACGCGCACGGCCTCGATCACCGGCGGCTATGTCGCCCTGGCCGATGCCGTCGGCACGCTGATGAAGTCCGGCAAGGTCCGCCGCAACCCGCTGCATGGTCAGGTCGCCGCCATATCGGTGGGCATCCACCAGGGAACGCCGGTGCTGGACCTCGACTATGCCGAGGATTCGGAAGCCGAAACCGACATGAACGTGGTCATGAATGACGCCGGCCATTTCATCGAGGTTCAGGGTACCGCCGAAGGTCATGCCTTCCGACGGGCGGAACTGGACGGCATGCTCGACCTGGCCAGCGATGGCATCGACCGGCTCATTGCCGAACAGCGGACCGCCCTGGAGGGTTGAGATGGCCATCATCCCGCGCCTGGTCCTGGCCAGTGGCAATCGCGGCAAACTGGCCGAACTCGAATCGCTGCTGACCGGCCTGGTCGACGAGGTCCTGCCGCAGTCCTACTACTCTGTGCCCGAGGCCGAAGAGACCGGCACCACCTTTGTTGAAAACGCCATTATCAAGGCACGGAATGCGGCGGCCCACACCGGCCTGCCGGCCATCGCCGATGACTCCGGCCTTGAGATCCCGGCACTCGACGGGGCACCCGGCGTGCGATCCGCGCGCTGGGCGGGCGAGGATGCCGACGACGCGGCCAACAACGCCCGGCTGCGGGATGAACTGCTCGACCTGGCCGAGGCCGAGCGGGCTGCCACCTATCGCTGTGTGCTGGTTTTCATGCGACACGCCGGGGATCCGGTACCGATCATCGCCGAGGGCGTCTGGCACGGCCGGCTGGTCGACGAACCGGCGGGAGACCAGGGGTTTGGCTACGACCCGCATTTCTTCCTGCCCGAGGCGAATGGCACGGCTGCGCAACTCCCCGGCGAGACCAAGAACATGCTGAGCCACCGCGGTCAGGCACTGGCCTCGATGCGACGCCGCCTGGAGACGGAATGGACAACGTCCTGACGCCACCCCCACTGGGTCTCTACGTCCATCTGCCGTGGTGCATCCAGAAGTGCCCCTACTGCGACTTCAACTCCCACGCCCTGCGGGGCGATCTGCCGGAGTCGGACTATATCGGCGCGCTGCTGCGCGATGCCGAGACGGAGACGGGATGGACGACTGGGCGCAGGGTGGAGACGATCTTTATCGGCGGCGGCACACCCAGCCTCTTCAGTGCGGAGGCGATCACCCGCCTGCTGCGGGGGCTCGGCGAGCGGCTGTCCATCGCGGCAGACGCCGAAATCACCCTGGAGGCCAACCCGGGTACGCTCGAGGCCGGCCGCTTCGAGGGATTTCTTGACGCCGGCGTCAACCGTTTGTCCATCGGTGTGCAAAGCTTCAATGACGCCCACCTCCAACGCCTGGGGCGCATCCATG
>CAJXND010000004.1 GCA_913056385.1 uncultured Ectothiorhodospiraceae bacterium | reverse complement strand
CGAGCCGGTTCGGCTCGACATCCTCACCGATCGCAACACCCTGTATCGCGAGACCAGCGAAGGCCTGATCGAGAACAGCTACAGCTTCAAACTGACCAACATGAGCAATGATCCGCAGCGCTACGGCTTTCGCGTGACCGGGCCGGCCGGCGTGCGCATCGAGACCGACCCGCCGCAGGTGACGCTCGCCGCGGGCGAGACCCGTACGGTGCCCGCGCGCATCCAGCTGGACCCGGCCCGGACCGAGGCCGTCGGCGGCGTTGATGTGACCGTGTACGTCGAGAGCACCGGCGATGCCGGCATCCGCGGGAAGGAAACCACCCGCTTCCGCACCCCCGTTGGCCGCTGAGCCCGGCAAGGAGACCACCATGTCCGCCACTAACGCCACACCCGCCCCCTGGTATCGGCAGTTCTGGGCCTGGTTTGTGATCGTGCCGCCGCTGACCGCGGTAATTGCCGGCACCAGCACCGTCATGATCGCCAACAAACATGCCGACAACCTGGTCACCGGTGATTTCTCCAAAGTGGGGCTGGGCTATCAGAGCACCAGCGCCGCGCGCGCAGCCGCCGTTGATCGGGGCATCAGCGCCCGCGCCGTCCTGCCCGAGGCCGACGGCACCCTGCGCGTTACCCTCAACGGCATTCACGGTGATCCGGCCCAACTCGCGGTCATCCTGGCCCATGCCACGCAGGGCGAGCGGGACCAACGCCTCACACTGGTGCGGGTGGATGGCAACCGCTACGAGGGCCGTCTGCCGGTGGCACTCGACGAGCGGCACTACCTGATCATCACGGATCCGGACGAGCGCTGGCGGCTCGAGGGCCGGGTCACACCCCAAATGACCGAGGCCCGGCTGGGCGCCGGTGCCGATGCACCTTGAGCGATCGTTGCTACCACTGCGCCGAGCCACTGCCACCGGGTGAGCCGCCCACGGTCACGCTTGATGGCGAGACGCATGCGGTGTGCTGCACGGGCTGCGCGGCGGTCGCGAGCCTGATCGCGGGTGCCGGCCTCGAAGACTTCTACCGCTACCGCACCAGCGCCGCCCCGCGCCCTGATCCGCGCAACGACTGGAATGCCTGGGACGGCAACACCGCCCAGCGCGAACTGGTGCGCACGCTGAGCGATGGCCGGCGCGAGATCGTCCTGCTGATCGAGGGCCTGCGCTGCTCGGCCTGCGGCTGGCTGATCGAGCATCTGATCGGCCGCCTCCCGGGCGTGGCGCGGATCAGCGTGAACCCGGCCTCGGCTCGCGCCATTCTGGTGTGGGACCCCGAACAGACCGCGCTGTCGGTGCTGCTGCGCGAGATCGACCACCTGGGCTATCGGCCACATCCACTGGCTCCTGGCGAGCGGGACTCGGCGGCGGTCCGCGAGCAGCGTGCGGCCATGCGCCGCCTGGCGGTCTCCGGACTGGGCATGATGCAGGTAATGATGTATGCCGTCGGGCTGTATGCCGGTGCCATCCATGCCCAGATGGATGGCGATCTCGAGACGCTGCTGCGCTGGGTCAGTGCCATTGTGGCCACACCCGTGGCGTTGTACGCCGGCTTTCCGTTTTTCCGCGGCGCCATCCGCGATCTACGCGCACGCCGACCGGGCATGGACGTGCCCGTCGCCCTTGCCGTTGGCGGGGCCTACACCGCCAGCGTATGGCATGTCTTTAGCGGGCAGGGCGAGGTCTATTTTGATTCGGTGACGATGTTTGTCTTCTTTTTAACCATCGCCCGCTTCCTTGAGCTCAGTGCGCGCCAGCGTGCGGGCCGGGCCAGCACCGCCCTGGGCCGACTCCTGCCAGCCACGGCGCTGCGGCTGCATGCCGATGGTGAGGAACAGGTGGCCCTGGCGGCCCTGGAGCCCGGCGATCGCCTGCGAATACGCCCGGGTGAGGCGATCCCGGCAGACGGCCGCATCGTGCGTGGGCAGACCCATGTCGACGAGTCGCTGCTGACCGGCGAGTCACTGCCCTGCGCCCGCGCCGAGGGCGACGAGGTGGTCGGTGGCAGCACCAACACCTCCGGCGCCATCGATATTGTCGTGACCCGCACCGGCGGCGACACCATCATCGCCTCGGTCATGCGCCTGCTCGAGCGCGCCCAGGCCGAACGCCCCGCCGTAGCCCGGCTTGCCGACCGTATCGCCCGCGTATTTGTCACCGCGCTGTTGTGCGCGGCCGCCGTGACCGGAGCAGTCTGGCTCCGGATTGCGCCGGAACGCGCCTTCGAAATCACGCTGGCCGTGCTGGTGGTGACCTGCCCCTGCGCGCTGTCGCTGGCCACACCCGCCGCCCTGGTCAGCGCCACCTCGCGGCTTGCCCGCGAGGGCCTGCTCGTGGCTCGGGCGGATGCCATCGAGCGGCTGGCAAGCGTGCGCCAGGTCATCTTTGACAAGACCGGCACCCTCACTACCGGCCGCATCCGCCTGACCCGCACCGAGCCCATGGGCGCCCTGGATGCAGAGGCCTGTCAGGCGCTTGCCGCCGCAATGGAGTCGGAGGCGGGGCATCCGCTGGCGCGGGCGTTTGACGGCCTCGTCCGCGATCCGGCCGTAACCGCCATCGAGAGTCACGCCGGGCGGGGCGTGGAGGCACGCCACCCGCGGGGGAGACTGCGCCTTGGTCGCCCCGACTGGGTGGTGGAACTGGCCGGTGTGTCGATCCCGGCTGACGCCAACGCCCCGGGCCCCCGCATCCTCCTGGGGGACGACCACGGCGTATTGGCGCGCTTTACCCTCGCCGACCCGATCCGTCCGGACGCGGCCCAGGCGATTGCCGCCGTCAAGGCCGCGGGCCTTGAAGTGGGCATTGCCAGCGGCGATGCGCCGGCCGCCGTGGAGGCGGTGGCAGGTGAACTGGGTATCGATAACTGGCAGGCCGGCCTCGAGCCGGCGGCCAAGCTTGCCGCGATTGACCAGTACCGCAAGCGTGGGCCAGTGGCCATGGTGGGGGACGGAGTCAACGACGCTCCGGTGCTGGCCGGAGCCGATGTCGCCATTGCCATGGGCAGCGGGGCGGCCATCGCCCATGGCAGCGCCGATCTGCTGCTCGCCGGTGAGCGCCTGGGTGCCATTGCACCCGGCTGGCGTCTTGCCCGCCGCACACGCGCCATCATCCGCCAGAACCTGGCCTGGGCCGCGGCCTACAACGCACTGGCGCTGCCCCTTGCCGCCATGGGGCAGATTCCGCCCTGGGCCGCAGCCATCGGAATGTCGGCCAGCTCACTGCTGGTGGTGCTGAACGCGATGCGACTCTCCCGCGCGAGCCGGCCAATGGCCCCCGAGCCGCCTGGCCACCCTGTCGCCGCCGCGGCGAGCCGCGCATGAACATCCTCTTTGTCCTGATCCCGCTGGGCCTGGTATTGCTGGCGATCGCCGTTGTCGCCTTCCTCTGGGCCGTCGGTAATGGCCAATACGATGACCTGGACAGCCCCGCCTGGCGGATTCTGACCGATGACGACACGCGCCCGCCCCGCCAGGGTGGTGCGGATGCGAACACCAACAATCACGACGAGGACTGACCCCGTGAACATGGGAGGCACCGACCCCACCCTCATCGCCGGCCTGGTCGCCGGCCTCGCTGGCAGCAGCCATTGCATCGGGATGTGCGGTGGCATCGCCGCCGCGCTGGGCAGCACGGCTGCGCCCGGGGGCCGCGGTGTGGCCTGCGTGCTGGGCTACAACTTCGGGCGCGTCGCAAGCTATGCACTCATCGGCGCCATTGCCGGTGCCATCGGCGCCGGGATCGGTCAGGGGCTGGGGCCTGCTGCCCCGCTGTTGCGGCTCCTGGCCGCTGCGCTGGTCATCCTGGTGGGCATACAGCTCACGCTCAATCGCAACCTGCTGGCCCCGCTCGAGCGCATGGGCCTGCGCCTGTGGCAGCACATCGCCCCGCTTGCCCAGCGCTGCATGCCGGTGCGCAACCCCGGCATGGCGTTTTTGCTGGGTGGGCTGTGGGGCTGGCTGCCCTGCGGCCTGGTCTACGCCATGGCCCTCACGGCTGCCGGCGTTGGCACGGCCGGCGGTGGGGCGACGTTCATGATTGCGTTCGGGGTGGGCACCATCCCGGCAATGGCACTCATGGGCGTTGCCGGGGGACGCCTGTCACGGTTTTTTCGGCACCAGGGCTTTCGGCGGGTTGCGGGCGTGGCGGTGCTGGCGCTGGGCGTATGGACCGCGATATTCCCCGTTCGCGCCCTGCTGCGCCTGTGGCTGTAAGTGATCCCGCGCACATGCGACCATTCCGGGTATGAGCCTTGTCGATGCGCTGACCGCCGCCCTTGGACCCGACGCCGTGATCCCGCCGGGTCAGGCGATGTCGCCCTACCTGGCCGAACGGCGTGGTCTGTTTGGGGATCAAGCCGCGCTTGCCGTTGTCCGCCCGGCCGACACGGCCGGGGTCGCCACCGCGGTCAGACTCTGTGGCCAGCACGGCGCAGCCATCGTTCCGCAGGGCGGCAACACCGGCCTGTGCGGGGGCGCCGCCGCGCGCGCTCAGGACCGCACCGTGCTCCTGTCGCTGGAGCGGCTCGACCGCATTCGCGCGGTTGACCCCGACAACTTCAGCCTGACCGCCGAGGCCGGCTGCCGCCTGTCGGCCGTGCAGGCGGCCGCCGCGGCCGCTGATCGCCTGTTCCCGCTCAGCTATGCCGCCGAAAACGACTGCCAGATTGGCGGCAACCTGGCCACCAATGCCGGCGGCATGAACGTGCTGCGCTACGGCAATGCCCGCGACCTTACCCTGGGGCTCGAGGTGGTACTGGCCGACGGCCGGATCTGGGATGGACTGCGCGGTCTGCGCAAGGACAATAGCGGCTACGATCTACGCGATCTGTTCATCGGCGCCGAGGGCACGCTGGGCCTGATCACCGCCGCCACGCTCAAGCTGTTCCCGGCGCTGCGCGAGCGCGCCACGGCAATTGTCGGCCTCGATAGCGCCCGCGCCGCCGTCGAGCTCTTTGGCCGGCTGCGTGCCGACAGCGGCGATACGGTGACCAGCTGCGAGCTGATGGGGCGGCGGCCGCTTGGCTATGCCATTGCCCATGGCAGGGGCTGTGCCGAGCCACTGCCGGCGCACTATCCCTGGTATCTCCTCATCGAGCTCACCAGCAGCGCCAGCGACACCCAGCTCGAGCAGCGGCTGCTGCAGGCGCTTGCGCGCATGACCGGCGGCGTCGGTGATTACCGCATTGCCGGCGATCGCGCCGAGGCCGGCGATTTCTGGCGGCTGCGCAACAGCATCCCCGATGCGCAAAAAGGCGCCGGCGCCAGCATCAAAAACGATATTTCGGTGCCGATCGCGGCGATCCCCGCCTTCATCACCGAGGCCACGGCGGCCGTCGAGGCGGCGCGTCCCGGGATTCGGGTCTGCGCCTTCGGGCATATCGGCGATGGCAACATCCACTTCAACCTCACCCAGCCCGAGGGCATGGACGCCGAGGCGTTTCTGGCCGAGTGGGGCCCGCTTACGCGCAGGGTCCATGACATCGTCGCCGGTCACCGCGGCTCGTTTGCCGCCGAACACGGCGTCGGCCAGCTCAAACCCGACGAGGTTGCAAGACTGAAGGATCCGGTGGAGCAGGACCTGATGCGCGCGCTCAAACACGCCCTTGACCCCGACAACCGACTCAACCCGGGCAAGGTCGTGCCGCCCGCAAGGCAGTGAGCGGTTACTCGATGCCGCGGCGGCGCAACAGATACGCGGTGTAGAAGCTGGCGATGGCAGGCGCGAAGGTGGCCAGGATGGCAAGCCATATCCAGACATTGGACGGATCGAACAGCACCATCACTCCGGGCAGCCCGGCCGTCATGTACAGCGCCCCCGTGCCGATCACGACAATGTTGATGGCAACGGCCAGGAAGATCCAGCCCAGCCGGCGCTGCAGTTGAACCGGGCTTTTCATGCGTTGGCCTCCTCGAGTTGGGCCTGCACCAGGTCACCGATGGCAATGGGCCCGGGCTCGATGACGCGTGCGGTAATCCCGCCGTGCCCACGCATGGCATTGTAGCCCCCGGTCCCGAGCGACTCCTCCATGAACGAGCAGGGGTCGCAGACGCCGGTACCCTCCAGCAGCACCCCACCAATGCGCAGCCGCCCCTTGCGCAGGGAATAGAGATTGATGCCACTTACCACCAGATTGCGACGCAGCAATGCCGGATCCACTGAGGTAGTGCCGGTGAGAGCCGCCACCACCGGCAGATGTTCGGCCTGGATCAGGGTCACGGCGCGCGTGCCGCTGCGCCCGGCATAGCGATCGCCCACCAGCCCCGTGGCATCGATATCGGCCCGGTCGGGGGTAGCGAGCGCGGCGCGGCGCGCCGGCCGCAGCCCGATCCACTCGAGCCGTCCGGCCCGCGGGTACTGACGCATCAACTCGGCGAGGGTGACTGTCATGGCGCCATCATACCTCGCCCAGGGACTGTGCGTGCATCGCAGCCAGATCGCGACTCAGGTTCACCGTGGTTTGCGGAGCAATTGCCCCGATTGGCGCCAGGTTGACGCCCAGCCGGGGTGTCTGGCGGGCGTGGGTGCGCTGATGGTCGATAACTCCGGCCCAGGTGCGACGGATCTGCTCGAGAGAGCGTGTGGCAACACCGTCCTCGTCACAGGTAAGCCAGGCCTCGAGCGCATCGGGGATACTCACCCCGAGCCAGAGCAGAAACCGCAGATTGCGTGGCGTGCGGACGGGACAGAAGGCAAGCAGCACCTCGGCGGGCGCCCGCTCCTCGGCGGCCAGCCCGTCCAGCAGCCCCGTAAAACTGTCGGGCTCGTAGAGGATCTGGGTTGTGAAGAAATCGGCGCCGGCGGCCACCTTGGAGGCCATTCGGGCCGCTTCACCGGCGCGCGAGGGGATGCAGATGTTGCCAATGCGCAGCCCCGGAATGCTGACATGATCGCGCACCAGCCGATTGGCCTCGGGCACCGATGGGCCGGGCCAGTCGACCCCGCTGCGCCCGCCGCCCACCAGCACAAAGCGGCGGATGCCGTAGTCCTCCCAGGTCTCGCGGCACCAGTCGAGCAGCTGTGGCGCAGGCTCATGCACCACCACATGGTTGATCATGCACTCAATGCCCAGGCGGTCGTGGATGCGGCGCGCCAGGTCACGCGGCGCCATGCGGGGGGCAAACGGCCGGCGGCGCTCGCCCTTGCTGCTGCGGGCGGGCTCCTCATGAATTTCGGGGATATTCACGGCATCCAGCGGCTGGGCGGCATGCACCCGTTCCACTTTGCGGATGACCGCGTCAACGGCGTCTTCGCCCTGGTGCAGCTCCGGTGGTACGGCCTCGAGTACGGTGATCACTTGGCGCGCGGTCCCTGATCCGATTGACAGACAAACAGCCGGGCAGTCTCCGACCCCCTCGCCGCGGCGTCAAGCAGGCCCTGCGCAAACGCCCCCCACCGGCGCGGGGGATGTTAATCTTTCCATCCTCAACAGGGAGACCCGATCATGAGGCGTTTCGTCGTTTCCACACTGCTTCTGGGCGTGCTGCTGGTGGTGGCCGGCTGCAGCCAGACCACCCAGGATCTCCGGCTCTCGCCGGCACCCCCCGCGACCGGCCCGCTTATCGGCGGCGGTGAGCGTCTGGGCCTTGAGGTTACCGACACCCGCACCGACCGCGACCTTGGCATGCTCGAAAACCCCGATGGCAGCATCGTGCGGCTCACGGCCGCCCAGGATGTCGCCTACGCGGTACAGCTGGCGGCCGCCGAGGCGCTGCGGGGCTACGACTTCAACCCCGGGCTCTGGGACGATCGCCGCGAGCCGCGCCTTGCCATTGGTATCGAGCGGCTTGAGCACGAGGTTACCGCCGGCGTGCCCTACCAGCTCGAGACCCGGATCGCGCTGACGGCCACGGCCTGGCTGGACGGCGAGCGCTACACGACCCGCGCGCGGACCTCGCTGACCGAGCAACGGGCACTGCCACCGCGTGCCGCCACCAATACCGAGGTCATCGAAAAGGCCATCACCCGGGCACTTGACGAGCTGCTCAACGAAGAGCTGGCCCGGTTCCTTGCGGGGCGACGCTAACGCATGACGCAACCGGCCCATGGCACCGATACCGCCGCGCGGGGCGCATTGCCAGCGCCCGCCGCCGACTGGGCGCTGTTCCTCGATTTTGACGGGACCCTGGTCGACATTGCCGAGCACCCGGATGCCGTTCAGGTGACACCCGAGCTACAGGCGCTGCTGGGCAATCTCGCGCAGGCGCTCTCGGGTGCGGTCGCGATCGTATCCGGGCGCAGCCTGGCCGGGCTCGATCAGCTCCTCGACGGGGCACTGTCCACCATGGCGGGCATCCATGGTCTTGAGCGGCGTGATGGCGCCGGGCGGATCTGGCGACCGGTTGACCGTACCGAGAGTTTTGCCGAGGCACGCGCGGCGATGCAGGCCTTTGTCGGTCGCCACCCGGGCACGCTGCTCGAGGACAAGGGCAATGCCCTCACTCTGCATTTTCGCGGGGCGCCCGAGCTTGCCGACGAGGCCGAGGCGCTGCTGCGCCGGCAATGCGAGGCACTGGGCGAGGAATTTCACCTCCAGCCCGGCAAGCAGATCCTGGAATTGAAACCGGCAGGGCATCACAAGGGCACCGTGATCGAGGCTTTTCTGGCCGAGCCGCCGTTTGCCGGCCGCGTGCCGGTGTTTCTGGGCGACGATGTCACCGACGAAGACGCCTTTGCCACGGTCAACCATCTGGGGGGGCACAGCATTCGGGTTGGCCATGGCGCGCATGCCACGGTGGCGCAGTATCAACTCGACTCCGTGGGGGCTGCACTCGACTGGCTCGGACGGATGGCCCAGGGCATGGGATCGGCGTCGGACATGGCGTCGGGCGCGGCGCCGGCCGCCTCCGCGCACCGTCGCTGACAGCTCCGCCCCGCCGCGGCGGATACCCAAGCAGCGGCAGTGCTAGACTGAGCGGCATGGAAGCCGAACCCGTCAACCTCGAACTGGGCGTTATCGGTAACTGCCAGGTCGCCGGTCTGGTCGACAGCCAGGGTGCCCTTGTCTGGGCCTGTCTGCCACGCTTCGATGCCGAACCGGCGTTCTCGCGCCTGCTCGACACCCGTGACCACGGGCACTTCAGCATCGAGCTGCATGACCAGTGCGATGCCACCCAGTCCTATCTGCACAACACCGCCGTGCTGTGTACTGAACTCACCGACCGCTCGGGCGCGGTGCTGCGGATCACCGATTTCTGCCCCAGGTTCCGGCAGTACGGGCGCTACTATCGCCCCGTCATGCTGGTGCGACGGCTGGAAGTGGTGCGCGGCAATCCGGTGGTGCGGGCACGCCTGCGGCCATCAATGGGATGGGACGCCACCACGCCCGCCACCACCCGCGGCAGCAACCATGTGCGCTTTCTGCGCAGCGACCAGGTGCTGCGGGTAACCACCGACGCGCCCCTCACGCATGTGCTCGATGAGACGCCCTTTGTCGTGGACAGCACCATGACCTTCGTTCTGGGCCCTGACGAGAGCGTCAAGGAGTCGGTCGATGCCATGGGCCGACGGTTTCTGGAGCTCACCGAGGCCCACTGGCGCGAGTGGGCGCGCTCGCTTGCCATTCCCTTTGAATGGCAGCGCGAGGTCATCCGGGCGGCCATCACCCTCAAGCTGTCGGCCTATGAGGACACCGGCGCGGTCATCGCGGCATTCACCACCTCGATCCCCGAAGCGGCCAACTCCGGGCGCAACTGGGACTATCGCTACTGCTGGCTGCGCGACGCCTTCTTTACCGTGCATGCGCTCAACCGCCTGGGCGCGACCCGCACCATGGAGGGGTATCTGCGCTACATCATCAACCTGGTGGCCGGCGCTGGCGAGCAACAGCTCCAGCCCCTGTACGGCATCGGCGGCGAGCGCCGGATTGATGAGTACGAGGCCGACGCCCTCGCCGGCTACCGCGGCATGGGCCCGGTGCGCGTGGGCAATGCGGCCTTTCAGCAAAACCAGCATGATGTGTACGGCAGTGTCGTGCTCGCCGCCACCCAGGCGTTCTTTGACGAGCGCCTCGAGCGTCCCGGCGACCGCAGCCTCTATCACCGCCTGTGTGCCCTTGGCGAAGAGGCCGCACGCCTCTATGACCAGCCCGATGCCGGTATCTGGGAGTATCGCGGCCGGGCGCGCATCCACACCTATTCAGCCATGATGTGCTGGGCGGCCTGCGATCGGCTGCGCCGCATTGCCGAGCGCCTGGGGCTCGATGCCGATGCGCGGCGCTGGCGCGATCAGGCCGCCGACATGCACGCCACCATCAGCCGCAAGGCCTGGAACGACGAACTGGGCGCCTTCACCGAGACCTTTGGCGGCAACACGATGGATGCCAGCCTGCTGCTGTTGCACGAGCTCGGCTTCCTGGCCGCCGACGATCCGCGCTTCGTGGGCACGGTCAACGCGATCGAGCAACAGCTGCGGCGCGGCGATCAGCTGTTCCGCTACGCCGCCGAAGACGACTTCGGCTACCCCGAAAACGCCTTCAATATCTGCACGTTCTGGTTCATCGATGCGCTTCAGGCCATCGGCCGCGCCGACGAGGCCCGGGAGCTGTTCGAGAAAATGCTTGCCCACCGCACGAAACTCGGCCTGCTCTCGGAGGATCTGAATACCGGGACGGGCGAGCTGTGGGGCAACTTCCCCCAGACCTACAGCATGGTGGGGCTCATCAACGCCGCCATGCACCTCAGCCGGTCGTGGGAGGAGGCGTTGTGAGTCGACTGGTGGTGGTGTCCAACCGCGTGCCCAACCCCCGGGCCACACAGCCCCAGGCGGGCGGCCTGGCAGTGGCCCTGTCCGGTGCGCTGCGCCGCAACGGCGGGCTGTGGTTCGGCTGGAACGGCCAGCTCAGCCAAACGCCGGTGAGCCGCCCGCGCGTGGAGCAGGCCGATGGCATCGACTATGCCACCCTGCCGCTCACCAAGGCCGACTACGACGACTTCTACCTGGGCTATGCCAACGCCGTCATCTGGCCGGTGTTTCATTTCAACCTGGGGGCAATGGACTATCAGCGCCGCTACTCCGAGGGCTATGCGCGGGCCAATGACCTGTTTGCCGACGCGCTGGCACCGCTCATCCGCCCCGATGACACCCTTTGGGTGCACGACTATCACCTGATGCCGCTGGCGCGCGAGTTGCGCGAGCGTGGCATCCACCAGCGCATGGGCTTTTTCCTCCATATCCCGTTCCCCGACTACGACGTGCTGCGCGCCATGCCCGGGCATCGGCAGCTGCTTGATGACCTGTGCCGCTTCGATCTGCTGGGGTTTCAGACCGACAACGACCGGCATGCCTTTGAGGAGTCGGCCAACCGGGCCCTGGGCGCCCTCGTCGACGAGCCCGGCCGGGTGCGGCATCGCAACCGCACGCTGCGCACGGGCGTCTACCCGGTCGGCGTTGATGTCGATGAGCTTGCCGAGCTGTCGCGGCGGACACTGACCGCTCCGCGTGTGCGCCGGCTGCTGGACGGTCTGGGCGAGCGCGATCTCATGATCGGCGTGGACCGGCTGGATTACTCGAAGGGCCTGGAGCAGCGCTTTCGCGCCTTTGAGGCCCTGCTGCAGGACTACCCGCACCGGCGGGGGCATACGGTGCTCATGCAGATCGCAAGCCCGTCGCGGAGCAGTATCAGCGAATACGCCGATCTGCGTCAGCGCCTCGAGGGGCTGTCGGGCCACGTCAACGGCTGCTATGGCGACCTCGACTGGGCTCCGATTCACTATCTCAACCGTACCTTTGCGCGCGGCTCGATCATGGGGCTCTACCGCGCGGCGCGGGTGGGTCTGGTCACGCCGCTGCGCGACGGCATGAACCTGGTGGCCAAGGAGTTCGTGACCAGTCAGGACCCCGACAACCCCGGCGTGCTGGTGCTCTCGGAGCTGGCCGGCGCCGCCGTCGAGCTGGAGGACGCGGTGCTGATCAACCCCTACGACGTGAATGCGATCGCCGCCGGCATCAACGCCGCACTGGCCATGCCGCTGCCCGAGCGCCGGCGCCGCCATGCGCGCATGCTTGAGGTGCTGCGCGACAATTCGATCGGCGCCTGGGAGCAGCGCTTCCTCGACGACCTCGCCGCCACCGCGGCCTGAGTAGCAGGCAGCCGTCGTGTCGCGCGTGATCATGCACGTCGACATGGACGCCTTTTTTGCCGCCGTTGAACGGCGCAAGCGCCCCGATCTCATCGGCCAGCCGCTTGTGGTGGGCGGCCGCGGCGATCCGTCGCAGCGTGGCGTGGTCTCGACTGCCACCTACGAGGCACGCGTTTTTGGCATCCATTCAGGCATGCCCCTGCGCACGGCGGCCCGGCTCTGCCCCGATGCCGTCTTCCTGCCTGTCGACTTCGCCGCCTATCGGGCCGCGTCCCAGCGGATTCATGCGCATTTGCGCGGGGTGAGCGAGCGCCTCCAGGCGGTGGGGCTGGATGAGGCCTATCTCGACATCAGCCACCGTCCCGATGCAGACCAACCCCTTGCCATCGGACGCGCCCTCAAGGCCGCGATTCTGGCTGATACCGACCTGGTGGCATCGGTGGGCATCGGACCCAACCGGCTGCTGGCCAAGATCGCCTCCGACCTCGAAAAACCCGATGGCCTGACCCGGCTCACCCATGCGGATGTGCCCGCTCGGGTCTGGCCACTGCCCGTGCGCACCCTCCATGGCGTGGGGCCGCGTACCGCCGAGCGGCTGGCCGAGCTCGACATTGCCACGATCGGTGATCTGGCCGCGATGCCGCTGGTGCGCCTTCAGGCGGTGTTCAGCCCGCGCCACGCCCTGTCGCTACAGCGCGCCGCACACGCCGAAGACGAGCGTCCGGTCGAGACCGAGCGGATCCGCAAGTCCATCGGCCGCGAACGAACCTTCCAGCAGGACTGCCGCAGCAGTGGGCGGCTTGATCACGAGGCGCGCGCGATGCTGACCGAGGTCCATGGCCGACTGGTCGAGCGTGGGCTCACCGCGCGCACGGTGACCGTCAAGCTGCGCTACCGCGACTTCACCACGCATACCCGCTCGCGCAGCCTGACGGCGGCCACCGATCGCTTCGAGCCGCTGGCCGAGGCGGTCCATCAATGCCTCTTTGCACACCGTCTGCACCGGGCCGTGCGTCTGCTCGGCGTGCAGCTCTCGGGGTTAGCGGAGCAGTCGGCAGAGGCAGAAGGTAACGCGCAGGACTGGCATAATCCCCCGTTGTAATCCTGTAATCCGGCATCGGAGCCCCCGCGTTTGAGCGATCCCCTGCCCATCCTCTCGGCCCTGCTGCCGCTATTCGGCCTGATCCTGGTTGGCCGGCTGCTTGCCGGCATCGACTTCCCGGGCCCCGGTTTCTGGCCGCAGCTCGAGCGTTTCATCTACTTTGTGCTGTTTCCGGCGCTACTCATCGAGGGGCTCGGCACGGCCGCCCTTGACGCCGCACGCATCCCGCCCATGCTGACGGCCGCCGCCCTTACCCTGGGGGCGGGCAGCGTGCTGGCCTATCTGCTGCGCCCTTTGCTGCGGCTGAGCGGGCCGGCCTTCAGCTCGCTCTACCAGGGTGGCATCCGCTTCAATACCTACCTGGGCATTGCCGTGGTTCTCACGGTATTCGGCGAGGGGGCGATGGCTGTGACCGCGCTCACGATCGCCCTGATGGTCCCGCTAATCAACGTGGCCTGCGTGCTGGTACTGGCACGCCATGCGGGCGCCAGACAGAGTCCGGGGCGGATACTGCTCAGCCTGGCCGGCAACCCGCTCATCATTGGTTGCGGCGCAGGCCTTGCACTGAATCTCAGCGGCATCGGTCTGCATCCCTGGCTTGCAACCGGACTCGACACCGCGGGCAGTGCCGCCGTACCCCTGGGTTTGATGAGCGTGGGTGCCGGGCTTCACATTGGCCGGATGCGGAGCGACACGCTGGCCATTGCGCTCGGGAGCCTGCTCAAGCTGCTCGCGCTGCCGGCCATCGCCTGGGCGGCCGCCGGCGCGGTGGGACTGAACCCACTCGAGACGCAGGTACTGGTCGTCTTTGCCGCGCTGCCCACCGCCACATCCGCTTACATCCTCGCCCGCCAGATGGGCGGTGATCACGGCTTGCTGGCTGGCATTCTGACGGTCCAGACCGCGCTTGCCGCCGTGACCCTGCCGCTGGTCCTGACCATGCTGGCCAGCCATGGCGGCTAGTCCCGGGGGTCACAAAAGCGTCGAATAACTGCGCTAGAATGTTGCATAGCAACATGAACTGCCTCAAGGAGCGCCGCCATGACGGTCCGCAACCTCGACGCCCTTTTCAAGCCACGCTCCATCGCGCTCATCGGTGCCAGCCGGCGGCCGGGATCGGTTGGCGCCGTGGTGGCCCGCAATCTTTTCAATGCCGGTTTTGACGGCCCCATCATGCCGGTCAACCCCAAGCATCGGGCGATCGAAGGGGTGCTCTGCTACTCCGACATCAGCGCGCTGCCGGTCACGCCCGACCTGGCCATTGTGTGCACGCCACCCAACAC
This sequence comes from uncultured Ectothiorhodospiraceae bacterium, assembly GCA_913056385.1. Taxonomy (GTDB): domain Bacteria; phylum Pseudomonadota; class Gammaproteobacteria; order Nitrococcales; family Nitrococcaceae; genus Spiribacter. Next base: position 59,651 of record CAJXND010000004.1, on the reverse strand, counting down.
CGTCCCCGGCATCGTTGATCAACTGGCGCAGGCCGGCACCCGCGGGGTCGTGGTCATTACCGCCGGCTTTGGCGAGGGCAATGACGCCGCGGGCATGGCGCTGCGCCAGGAAATGCTCGACGCGGCCCGGCCGCATCTCACGCGCATCATCGGCCCCAATTGCCTGGGTATTCTGGTACCGGGCGCCGGCGTTAATGCCAGCTTTTCGCATCTGGCGCCACCCAAGGGCCGAATTGCCTTTGTGACCCAGTCGGGCGCCATCGTGACCTCGGTGCTGGACTGGGCCGAGCGGCGCGGAATCGGTTTTTCGCACATGATTTCGCTGGGCGACATGGCCGATGTTGATTTTGGCGACACGCTCGACTATCTCGCCAACGACCCCAACACCCGCGCCATCCTGCTGTATGTGGAGGCCATTACCGATGCGCGCAAGTTCATGTCGGCGGCCCGCGCGGCCGCACGCATGAAGCCGGTGATCGTGGTCAAGGCCGGCCGCCATGCGGCCAGCGCCAAGGCCGCTGCATCGCATACCGGCGCGCTGGCCGGCTCCGACTCGGTCTACGACACCGCCTTCCGCCGCGCCGGCATGTTGCGTGTGGACACGCTCGGCGAGCTGTTTGCCGCGGTCGAGACTCTGGCAACCACCGAGCCACCGGCCGGAGATCGCCTGTCCATTCTGACCAATGGCGGCGGCATCGGCGTTCTGGCCACCGATGCGCTGATCGGCCAGGGCGGGCATCTGGCCGAGCTGCCCGAGGCAACACTCGAGGCACTGGATCAGGTCCTCCCGCCCACCTGGTCGCATGGCAATCCCGTGGACATCATCGGGGATGCCCCCGGCAAGCGCTATGCCGATGCCATCAATGTGCTGGCGGACAACCCCGAAGCCGATGCCATGCTGGTGCTGAACTGCCCCACGGCGGTGGCCGACAGCATGGATGCCACCGAGGCGGTGATTGCCGAATACCAGCGCCGGCGCCGGGGCGGCAGGCAGCAGTCGCTGTTTACCTGCTGGGTCGGCGAGCACACCGCGCAGGAGGCGCGGCGGCGGTTTGCAGAGGCCGGGATTCCCAGCTACACCACGCCCGAGGGCGCGGTACGGGCCTTCATGCATCTGGTGGCGTATCGCAAGAGCCAGGAGCAGCTGCTCGAGACCCCGCCCTCCGTTCCGGGGATCTTTACCCCCGACTACGCCACCGCCCATCAGCTGGTCGAGGCCGCGGCTGCCGAGGGGCGCGAGATCCTGAGCGAACCCGAGGCCAAACAGCTGCTGGCCGCCTATGGCGTCGAGGTTGTCCCCACGGAAGTGGCGGAAGACCCGGACAGCGCTGCCGAGGCAGCCGAACGGCTGGGCTATCCCGCGGCCATTAAAATCCTCTCGAAGGACATCACCCACAAAAGCGATGTGGGCGGAGTGGTCCTCGACCTTGAAAACGCCGAGGCGGTTCGCAATGCAGCCGAGGCCATGCAGCGGCGTTTGGCCGACACCTATCCCACGGCCGATCTTCAGGGCTTCAGCGTACAGCCCATGGTCAAGCGTGCCGGGTCCTGGGAGCTGATCGCCGGGTTTACCGACGACGAGCAGTTCGGCCCGGTGGTGCTGTTTGGCCAGGGCGGCACGGCCGTAGAGGTCATCAAGGATCAAGCGCTGGGCCTGCCGCCGCTCAATCTCAAACTGGCGCGCGAGATGGTGACCCGCACCCGGGTCTACCGCCAGCTGCAGGGCTACCGCGACCGCAAGCCGGCGGATCTGGATGCCATCGACCTTACCCTGATGCGCATTGCACAGATCGCCGCCGACCTTTCGCGCGTCAAGGAGCTCGACATCAATCCGCTGCTTGCCTCACCCGACGGCGTGGTGGCACTGGATGCGCGCGTGCGCATTGGCGAGAACGGCCAGGGGTCGAAGCGGCTTGCCATCCGGCCCTATCCGCGTGATCTGGAGACAACGGTCACTGCCGATGACGGCCAGCAGTATTTGCTGCGGCCCATCCTCCCGGAGGACGAACCGGCCCTGCACCGGGCCTTTGCGCATCTCACGCCCGAGCAAATCCGGCTGCGGTTTTTTGCCCCGATGAAACAGCTCAGCCACATGGCGGCGGCGCGCTTTACCCAGATCGACTACAACCGCGAAATGGCGCTCATCATTACCGATCCCGACAAGGTGCCGGGCGAGGCGGAGCTGTATGGCGCGGTGCATATCCACGCCGATCCCGACAACGAAAAGGCCGAGTACTCGATCATTGTGCGCAACGACCTGACCCGCCAGGGCCTGGGCCGAATCCTCATGGAGCATGTGATCGACTACGCCCGTCGCCGCGGCATCAAGGAGATCGACGGCGACGTGCTGCGCGAAAACCAGCCCATGCTGGCGCTTTGCCGACAGCTCGGGTTTACGGAGCAGGTCGACGCCGAAGAGCGTGACATCATTCGGGTGAGTCTGCCGCTGACCGCGAGTGACGGCGGGGGCTGACCGCCGTAGGCCCGCCCACGCCAGAGCGGGGCGGGTCAGCGGTACTTGAGGATCTCCATCAGCTCGTCGACGATTTCATCGGCGTCACCGCGCTCGCGGGCGCTGGTCACATGGTGATGCAAATGACTGCGCAGCACGGCATCGCCCACTTTCGAGAGCGCGCCGTCAACCGCCTTTAGCTGACGCAGCACATCAACGCAGTAGACATCCTCGCGCTCCAGCATCCGCACGATGCCCTCGACATGCCCCCGTACCGAGGCAAGACGGCGCCGGGCCGCCTCACGGACGTTGGGGTCAAGCGCGAGCTGGCAGTGGGTTGGATCGGCCATTGGCTCCCTCCTGGCGAGTGCGGCGGGGGCGAAAGCGCCGCAACCGCAGTGAATTACTGAGCACAAACAGGCTCGACAGACTCATGGCCGCAGCGGCGGCCATCGGGTTGAGCAGCCAACCCGTCAGCGGATACAGCAGCCCGGCGGCGACCGGTATCAGCAGCACATTGTAGCCATAGGCCCACACGAAGTTGCCCTGGATGGTGCGGTGGGCGCGGCGCGCCAGGTCAATCGCATCCAGCAACCCGTTCAGATCAGGCCGCATAAGCACCGCATCACCGGCCTCGATGGCCACATCGGTGCCCGTGCCAATGGCCACGCCCACATCGGCACGCGCAAGGGCCGGTGCATCGTTGATGCCATCGCCCACAAAGGCCACGCGATGCCCCTCGGCCTGCAGGCGCTCCACCTCGCGGGCCTTGCCGTCCGGCCGGACACCGGCCATGACCTCGTCAATGCCCAACTGCGCCGCAAGCGCATTGGCCGTTGCCGCCTGGTCGCCGGTGACCATGGCCACCCGCAAGCCCAGCGTCCGGAGTGCGCCCACAACGGCGGCGGCCTCCGCACGGGGCGGGTCGGCAATACCCAGCACGCCCAGCAGCTGGCCATCGACGGCCGCATAGAGCGTGGTGCGGGCGGCCGCCGCCAGTTCATCAACGGTATCGGCAACGGCGTCGGTGGCCACGCCCAGCCACTCCATGTAGTGGGCGGCGCCCACATGCACATAGTGGCCGTTCACCTGCGCCTCGACGCCGTAGCCGGTCACCGACTGAAAGTCGCTGGCGGCGGGGATATTGATGCCGCGTTCATGCGCCGCCTCGACAATGGCGAGGGCAAGCGGATGCTCGCTGTGCTGTTCCACCGCGGCCACCAGGGTGAGGGTTTCGTCCTCGGAGCCGCTCGCCACTTCGAGGTTGGTGAGCTGCGGGCGGCCGACGGTGAGCGTACCGGTCTTGTCCAGCACCACGGTGTCCGCCCTGGCCAGGGCCTCGAGCGCCGAGCCGCGACGCATCAGCATGCCGTTTTCGGCGCCCTTGCCGGTCGCGACCATGACGGCGGTTGGGGTAGCCAGCCCCATGGCACAGGGACAGGCGATCAGCAGGACACTCACGGTGGCCACGAAGGCGTACGAGAGCACCGGATCGGGCCCAATGGCAAGCCAGATGGCGCCGGTAATCAGTGCCACCACCAGCACGATCGGCACAAAAATGCCCGCGATGCGGTCAGCCAGTGCCTGAATGGGCGGTTTTTCGGCCTGCGCCTTTTCGACCATGCCAATGATCTGCGCCAGGACCGTATTCCCGCCAACCCGCGTGGCGCGAAACACCAGGGAGCCCTGGCCATTGACGGTGCCCGTGGCCAGCTCGTCGCCCTCGGCCTTCCCCACCGGCACGGGCTCGCCGGTGATCATGGATTCATCGACGCGCGAGCCGCCCTCGAGCACCACGCCGTCCACCGGGATGCGCTCACCGGGGCGCACCAGCACCCGGTCATCCACGGCAACGTCCTCAATGGCCACTTCCACGGGCTCGTCCCCGCGCATCACGCGGGCGGTGCGTGACTGGAGCTGCAGCAGCCGGCGGATGGCCTCCGAGGTGCGGCCACGCGCGATCTGCTCGAGATAGCGACCCACCAGGATCAGGGTGATGATGACCCCGGACGCCTCAAAGTAGCTGCCGGCGGTGCCTTCGGGGAAGATCCCCGGTGCCAGCAACACCAGCAGGGAATAGAGATAGGCGGCACCGGCACCGATCATGACCAGACTGCTCATGGCCGGGGCGAGGTGGCGCATTTCCTTCCAGCCGCGCTCAAAGAAGCCGCGCCCGGCCCAGAACACGACGGGCGTGGCCAGCAGGAACTCGATCGCGATCCATGCGCGTTCGGGCAGCCACTGCGTGAACAGGGCATGGCCACCGGGCAGATGTCGCCCCATTGCGATGATGACGAGCGGAAGCGTGAAGGCGGCCGCGGTGAGCATCTGGCGGCGCAGTGTCTCGCGCTCACGAGCCTGCGCGGAGGCCCCTTCCTCCCCGGCGTCGGCGCCGTCGCCTGCGCTTTTCTCGACACCGTAGCCGGCCTGTTCCACCGCCGCCACCAGATCCGCGCGCGCTGCCGTGCCACTCAACACGGTCACCCGGGCCTGACTGAGCCCCAGGTTGACGCTGGCCTCGGTCACGCCGGGCACGCTGGCGAGGGCCCGTTCCACGCGACTCACACACCCACCGCAGGTGACGCCCGTCAGCGCCAGCGTCAGGGTCTCTCGCGCCGGCGGATAGCCAGCCTTATCCAGCGCCGCTGCCAGCTCGGCCAGCAGAACCGTCTGCTCGGCCCGGGGTGCAGGGCGGAGATGCGCCCGGCCCGTAGCGAGATTGACCTGTGCATCTTCCACGCCGTCCACGCCCTTCAGCACGTCCTCGGTGCGGCGCACGCAACTGCCGCAGGTCAGACCGGTTATTTCAATATCGAGGGTTTCTGCACTCATCCGGGTCACCACTGCATTCGACTGTGCAAGCAGGATACCCCTCCCCCCGGGGGGTGGATCAAGCGATGGACAAAAAGAAGGGGGCCCGAAGGCCCCCTGAAGTTCCGGATGAGGAGATGAGTCCGGATTACATGCTCTCGCGCCAGTTGGCAACGAGGTCGTCGTAAGGCACGGTCTGGCCCTGCGGCTTCTCGTTGTCGAGCGCCGGCTTCGGGGCACCCGGCTGGTCGAACCAGTACTCGGCATCCCGCAGCTCGTTCATGCGCGGTCCGCAGCGCTCCTGCACACCGGCACGCTCCAGACGCTCCATGACGCGATCCTGCTCCCGGGCCAGGTTGTCCATGGCCTCCTGCGGGGTCACCTCACCGGTAACGGCCGCGGCCACGTTGGACCACCACAGCTGTGCCAGACGCGGATAGTCAGGCACGTTGGTGCCGGTGTCCGTCCACATCTCACGGTCGGGACTGCGGTAGAACTCAATCAGGCCACCAAGACGCGGCGCCCGCTCCGTCATGGACTCATGCATGATGTCCGACTGACGAATCGGGGTCAGGCCCTCGTGGAACTTCTTGAGCGAGACAACCTTGGAGGTTGCGAACTGGGCATACAGCCAGGCCGCCTTGCGCGCCTCGGGGTCGGCATGCTCGAAGAAGGTCCAGGAGCCGATGTCCTGATAACCCACCTTCATGCCTTCCTCCCAGTACGGGCCGGAGGGCGACGGAGCCATGCGCCACTTGGGCGTGCCATCGGCGTTCACCACCGGCGTACCCTCGGCGGCCATCGGCGCGGTAAAGGCCGTGTACCAGAAGATCTGCTGGGCGATGTGGCCCTGAGCCGGGACGGGACCCGCCTCCGAGAACGTCATGCCCGAGGCCTCCGGCGGTGCATAGGCATCCAGCCAGTCGATGTACTTGGTCAGCGCATACACCGCGGCCGGGCCGTTCACGGCACCACCACGACGCACGTCCGAGCCCACCGGATGGCAGTCCTCGACGCGGATGCCCCACTCGTCGACCGGCAGGCCGTTGGGCAGGCCCTGGTCGCCGGCACCGGCCATCGACAGCCAGGCGTCAGTGAAACGCCAGCCAAGGGACGGATCCTTCTTGCCGTAGTCCATATGGCCATAGACCTGACGACCGTCGAGGTCACCCACACTCTCGGTGAAGAACTCGGCGATGTCCTCGTAGGCCGACCAGTTGGTGGGCACGCCCAGCTCGTAGCCGTAGATGTCCTCGAACTGCGCCTGCAGGTCCTCGCGCTGGAACCAGTCATAGCGGAACCAGTACACGTTGGCGAACTGCTGATCGGGCAGCTGGTACATCTTGCCGTCGGGTGCGGTCACGGCATCGAGACCAATGAAGTCATCCAGATCCAGGTAGGGCGAGGTCACATCGGCGCCTTCACCCTCCATGTAGTCGGAGAGCGGGATGACCTGGCCGTAGCGATAATGCGTGCCGATCAGGTCGGCATCGTTCACGTAGCCGTCATAAATGCTCTCGCCCGACTGCATCTCGGTCTGCAGGGCTTCGATGACGTCGCCCTCACCGATCAGATCGTGAGTGAGGTTGATGCCGGTGAGCTCCGAGAAGGCCTCGGCGACCACGCTGGCCTCGTACTCATGGGTCGGGATGGTCTCGGAGACCACCGAGACGTCCATGCCCTGGAAGGGCTCGGCCGCCTCGATGAACCACTCGATCTGCTCCATCTGCTCTTCGCGCGTCAACGTCGAGGGCTGGAACTCCTCGATCCACTTCTCGGCAGCGGCCTCCTGCTCGGCGGTCAGGGCCTGAGCATTGCCCAGTCCACCCATACCAAGGGCAGCAGCCACCGCCAGCGCGGTCCACGACCGCAGGGCGCTTTTTTGCTGTTTCATTGCTTTCTCCTCCTGGAGGGGATCCTAGATCCCGTTACCCATGGGCAGTGGCACCGGCCCATCCGGCGCTTGCCCGGTTCATGCCATGCGGATACCGCAGCACCCGCAAGCCGGTCAGCCCCAACGCAGCATGACCACCGCATAGACGATGGAAATGCCTGAGGCAATCAAAAGACTCGCGTCCGAAAACGCCAGCCAGATGAGATGGATATATGCCGAGCCCAGCAGGCTCATGAATAGCCGGTCACCACGCGTGGTGGGCACCGGCAGAAAGCCGCGCCGCTCGTAAGTGGGCATGACGAACTGCAGTACGCCAAACACCACCAGCATCAGGGCGATCGCGACAAAGAAGATGGCGACGGGCTGCGTCCACGCCATCCAGGCAAGGTTGAATGTGAATCCTTCGTTCATCGTGTCATTACTCCGATCACACCCGGCCCAGCGCGAAGCCGCGGGCGATGTGCTTGCGCACAAACCAGATCACCAGCGCACCCGGCACCAGCGTGAGCACGCCGGCGGTGGCGAGCAGGCCCCAGTCAAGCCCCGAGGCACCCACTGTGCGCGTCATCGTGACGGCAATCGGCTTTGCCTCGGTGGAGGTAATCGTCCGCGCAATGAGCAACTCGACCCACGAGAACATGAAGCAGAAGAACGCGGTCACACCCACGCCCGAGCGGATCAGGGGCAGGAAAATCGTCAGGAAGAACCGTGGCCACGAATAGCCATCGAGATAGGCGGTCTCGTCAATCTCCTTGGGCACACCGGACATGAAGCCCTCCAGAATCCACACGGCCAGCGGCACGGTGAACAGGGTGTGCGCAAGCGCCACGGCAATGTGGGTGTCGTAGAGTCCGACGCTGTTGTAGAGCTCAAAGAACGGCAGCAGGAACACCGCAGGCGGCGCCATGATATTGGTGAGCAGCCAGAAAAAGAGGTGCTTGTCGCCCAGGAACTTGTAGCGCGAGAACGCATAGGCGGCCGGCAGGGCCACCGTGAGCGAGATCACCACGTTCAGCACCACGTACAACGTGGAGTTGATGTACCCCGGATACCACGTGGCATCGGTGAAGATCTTCACATAGTTGTCGACCGTCAGGTTCTGCGGCCAGAGCGAAAAGGTCGACAGAATCTCCTGGTTGGTCTTTAGCGACATCATCAGCAGCCAGTAGATCGGCAGCATCAAAAAGACCAGCCACAGCCCCAGGAAGATATAGCGGCGATTGGAACCCACGGCTTAACCCTCCCGGTCCATGTTGAGAATGGTCAGATAGAACACGTAGCTGAACAGCAGGATGATCAGGAAGTAGATCAGCGAGAACGCCGCAGCCGGCCCCAGGTCGAACTGGCCCACGGCCATGGTGGTCAGACGCTGACTCAGGAACGTGGTCGCATTGCCGGGGCCGCCGCCGGTCAGCACAAACGGCTCGGCATAAATGCGGAAGCTGAAGATGAAGCGCAGCAGGATTGCGATCAGCAACACGCCCTTTAACTTGGGCAGCTCGATATACCGGAACACCGCCCAGCGCGAGGCGCCGTCAATGCGCGCCGCCTGATAGAAGGCATCCGGAATGGCCTGCAGGCCGGCGTAGCAAAGCAGGATGACCAGCGACGTCCAGTGCCAGACATCCATGATCAGCACGGTCACCCAGGCGTCGATTGCGTCGCCGGTGTAGTTGTAGTCGAGGCCAATGCTATTGAGAAACACACCGGCCAGGCCCACATCGGGGCGCGCAAACACCTGCCAGATCGTGCCGACCACGTTCCACGGCACAAGCAGCGGCAGCGCCAGCAGCACCAGCGACACCGATACCCATGGGCCCTTCTTGGGCAGGCAGAGCGCGAGCGCAATCCCGAGCGGTATCTGAATGAGCAGGACGGCGCCCGAGAAGATGATCTGGCGGAACAGGGCGCCATGCAGGGCCGGGTCACGAAGGACTTCCTTGAACCACTCGGTGCCCACAAAGAACCGGGAATCGGGCCCGAAGATGTCCTGCAACGAGTAGTTGACCACGGTCATCAGCGGCATGATGGCGCTGAAGGCCACCACCAGCACCACCGGCAGCACCATCAGCCAGGCCCATTGATATTCGCGTTTATCCACCGTTCTTCTCCCCCTGGCCGACCAGCCGGTCGTCGGAATACAGCAGGGCGTTCTCCTTGGGGAACACCACCCGCAGTCCGTCGCCACTGATCTTCTCGGATGCCTCAAGGCGGACATGCAGCTTGTGCTGGCCGAGGTGACCGGTGACCAGCTCGTAGTCACCCAGATCCTCAACCGTATCCACCTTGATGGTGTGCCCCGGCTCGCCATCCTCGGCGGGGCGTATCAGGCCCGGGCGAATGCCAAGCTGCAGCAGGCCGCCGGCACGGCGTGCGGCCTCTGCCATGGCCGGATCCACCGGAATACGCTCGCCGTCGACGATCGCCTCGCTGCCCTCGACCTGACAGTCAAAGAAGTTCATGCCCGGGCTGCCAATGAAATAACCCACAAAGGTGTGCGCCGGGCGCTCGAACAGGTCCTGCGGGGTGCCAACCTGCAACACCTGTCCGGCCAGCATCACCACCACCTTGTCGGCAAACGTGAGCGCCTCGGTCTGATCGTGGGTCACATACACCAGGGTGAGGTTGAGCTGCTCATGGACCTCGCGCAGCTTGCGCCGCAGCTGCCATTTCAGATGCGGGTCGATCACCGTGAGCGGCTCATCGAAGAGCACCGCGGCGACGTCCTCACGGACCAGCCCGCGGCCCAGCGAGATCTTCTGCTTGGCATCGGCGGTGAGGTTATTGGCGCGCCGCTTCAGCACGCCATCCAGGCCGAGCATGGTCGCGATGTGGGTGACACGCCGCGCCACGTAATCCTCACCCAGCTTACGGTTACGCAGCGGGAAGGCGAGGTTGTCGAAAACGCTCATCGTGTCGTAGATGACCGGAAACTGGAAAACCTGACCGATGTTGCGCTGCTCCGGGGCCAGTGTGGTGACGTCGCGGTCACCGAACATGACCCGTCCCTCGGAGGGCTGCAGCAGCCCCGAAATGATGTTCAGCAGGGTCGTCTTGCCACAGCCGGACGGTCCCAGCAGCGCGTAGGCACCGCCATCCTCCCAGACATGCTGCATGGGCTGCAGGGCGTAATCACCGCCAGGGGCGTACTGATGCGCCAGATTGTTGAGTTCTATTCGCGCCATGTTGTCATCCGCATTAGCTGTGCGGCGCGGCCGCCAACTGGTCCGCGCTGTCAAAGGCGTATGCCCGGGTCAAATCCATGAACAGTTCGAAGCGCTCGCCAGGGTGGACCTGATGAACGCCGCGCTCCTCGATCACCCAGTCCCGGCCGTTGACCTCGAGGTGGACGTAGGTGACGGATCCGGCGATTTCGGCGACCTCGACCGTTCCGCGCAGTCCGATTCGTCCCTCGCCGGCGGTCACGAACAGGTGGTGCGGCCGGATGCCGAGCGTGTAGTGGCCCGGTGCCAAATCCTTCATGTGCTCGGGCAGTGGTGCGCTCAGCAGGCCTTCCGCCTTGATCTGGCCGTCGGCAATCTCCACCGGCATGAGATTCATGGGCGGGTCGGCAAACACCTGGGTCACCGTGGTGTTCGCCGGGTGGCGGTAGCACTGGGCGGTGACGCCATTCTGAATGACGCGGCCCTCGTGCAGGACCGTTGTGTTACCGCCCAGCACCAGCGCCTCCTCGGGTTCCGTGGTGGCATAGACCACCACCGTATCCCGGTCCGCGAATAGTGAGCGCAACTCGGAACGCAGGCCCTCGCGCAGCTTGTAATCGAGATTGACCAGCGGCTCGTCCAGCAGCACCAGCTTGGCATCACGGACCAGCGCCCGGGCCATCGCACAGCGCTGCTGCTGACCGCCGGAGAGTTCCGACGGCAGGCGATCGATGAGGTGATCAATGCCCAGCCGCTCGGCCTCGGTGCGCACCAGGCGATCGATTTCCGACTTGGAAAACCCCGCCAGCTTGAGCGGTGAGGCAATGTTGTCGTACACGCTCAGCGACGGATAGTTGATGAACTGCTGGTAGACCATGCCCACCGACCGCTTGCGGACCGGCACATGGGTCACGTCCTGACCATCCTCGACGACCCTTCCCCGGCTCGGCGGCTCGAGACCCGCCATGATCCGCATCATGGTGGTCTTGCCAGCCTCGGTCAGGCCCAGCAGCACATTGAACTCACCGCGCTCGAAGGTGAGGTTTATATCGTTCAGGTAAACCTCACCACCAACGGTGCGGTCGACCCCCTCAAGGACCAGACTCATTACGCAGTTGCCCTCTTCTGGTTCTGGCCGGTGAACCAGGCGTCCACCCGCTCACGCTGCGAGGCATCGAGCATCAGGCCGAGCTTGGTGCGCCGCCAGATGGCATCCTCGCAAGTCATTGCCCATTCACACTCGGCAAGATATCGCAGTTCGGCCTCGTAGAGATCGGCACCGAAATGCTCGCCAAGATCCTCCAGGGCGTTGGCGTCGCCCAGCATCCGCTCGACGCAGGTGCCGTAGTTGCGGGCCAGGCGCCATGCCATGTCGTCCGGCAGCCATGGCCGCGATTTGCGCAGCGCGGAGAGATAGGCGTCGAAGTCGCCATCGGGGATATCACCACCGGGCAGCGCCGAACGACCGGTCCAGTCGGTGATGCTGGCATCCAGCAGGGGCGCGATGCGATCCACTGCCTGCCGCGCCAGCGTGCGATAGGTGGTGATCTTGCCCCCGAACACCGAGAGGAGCGGGGCCGCCTTGTCGTCAAGCTCGAGGCTGTAGTCGCGGCTCACCGCCGAGACATCCTCCTCCTCGGACTCGTCATACAAGGCGCGGACACCGGAGTAGGTCCAGACCACGTCCTTCGGTCCAACGCCATGCTTGAAGTAGCGGTTGACCGCGTCGCAGAGATACTGGATCTCCTCGTCGCTCGCCGTCGCGTCCGCCGGGTTCCCCTCATAGGCCACGTCGGTGGTGCCAATGAGCGTGAAGTGCTGCTCGTAGGGGATGGCAAAAATGACGCGACCGTCGTCGTTCTGGAAGAGGTAGGAGTCCTCGTGGTCGAACATCTTCGGCACAACGATGTGGCTGCCCTTGACCAGGTGGACGTCCTTTTCGGCCTTCTCGTCCTCCTGGTGCATGGCGCTGCCGAGGAATTTGGCCACCCAGGGACCCGCAGCGTTCACAATCGAACGGGAACGAACATCGCGCACCTCGCCGCTGATGGTGTCGGTGAGCTGCACGCGCCAGTCGTCACCACTGCGCTCGGCGCCCGTGCAGCGGGTGCGGGGCAGGACCTTACCGCCGCGCTCCTCGACATCCATGCAGTTGAGGACCACCAGGCGGGAATCCTGCACCCAGCAGTCGGAGTAGATGAATCCCTTGCGGAGGCTGTCCTTGAGCGGGGCGCCGGCGAAGTGCGTCTGCAGGTTGATGCCCTTCGACCCCGGCAGCTTCTTGCGCCCGCCCAGATGGTCGTAGAGGAACAGGCCCATGCGGATCATCCAGGCCGGCCGCAATTCCTTGACATGCGGCATGACGAAACGAAGCGGCCAGATGATGTGCGGCGCGATGCCCATGAGAACTTCCCGCTCCTTCAGGGCCTTCTGAACGAGCCGGAATTCGTAATACTCGAGATAGCGCAGCCCGCCGTGTACCAGCTTGGTACTGGCGGAGGAGGTGTAGTTGGCGAGATCGCCCTGCTCGACAAGCAGGACCCGGAGACCGCGGCCCGCCGCGTCGCGGGCGATGCCCGCGCCGTTGATGCCGCCGCCGACGACAACAACGTCATAGAAGTCCGTCTGCTGACCCTCGGAAGACACGAGTGCCTCTCCTCCGTTTCGAATGACGACGGCTATATTGCCGCTTCGTAATGTTCGATTTCAAACATACCATCCCCAATCGGGGAGTCAAGCGAACATTTCCGCGCGAAATCAGGGGTCGGTGACGACCAGTCGGCCACCATTCTCGGACAGGATCCGGCGGATGGGAGCCGGGGGCTCGGCGTCGGTGTAGAGCTCGGTCACGCGACTGAGATCCCCCACCCGAACCAGCGCATTCCGCCCGAACTTGCTGTGGTCGGCGCCGAGCAGGATGGAGCGGGCGTTGTCCATGATCACCTGGAGGACCCGAACCTCGCGGTAGTCGAAATCGAGCAGGGTGCCGTCCGACTCAATGCCGGAGATCCCCATCACCGCATAGTCGACCTTGAACTGATTCATGAAATCAATGGTTGCCTCGCCGGTGATGCCGCGATCCCGGTGACGCACCACACCGCCGGCAACAATGACTTCGCAGCCCGGGTTGTCCGCCAGGATGCTGGCGACATTGAGGTTGTTGGTGATGACGCGCAGGCCGCGGTGGTCCCGCAGCGCCGATGCCACCGCCTCGGTGGTCGTCCCAAGGGTCATGTAGAGAGACGCCTGATTGGGGATGCGTGCCGCGATCGCCGCACCGATGCGCTCCTTGGCCTCGGGATACAGGATCTGCCGCGCCTGGTAGGCCATGTTCTCGACACTCGACGGCAGGCCGGCCCCGCCGTGGTAGCGGCGCAGCAGTCCGGCGCTGCACAGGGCATTGATATCCCGCCGGATGGTCTGTGAGGTCACGGAGAAATGCTGCGCGAGCTCCTCGACGGAGACAAAGCCCTGCTCCTGGACCAGGCTGAGCATCGCCTGCTGCCGGCGATTCAGCTCGACGGCATCGTCATCGACCGCGATCACCGCTCTCCCCCTTGTTTTCGCTTGTGAACACCAAGCTTGACTTTTTTCGCTCGGATTTGATCATACCGGTTTGGAAGAACGGCGCAATCATGACGGAGGAGAGCAGCGGAATGGCTGAAAACAGCGGCATCCTGGCCATTGATCAGGGCACGACCAGCTCAAGGGCGATCGTGTTCAACCTCGAAGGCCAAATCATCGCGACGGCCCAGGAGGAGTTTCCCCAGTACTATCCGCGCAGTGGCTGGGTTGAACACGACCCCCAGGATCTGTTGAACACCACGGTGGACACCTGCCGCCGGGCCCTCAAGGCGGCCAAGGCCGCCGGGGTCCATGCCCGCACCATCGGCATCACCAATCAGCGGGAAACCACCATCCTCTGGGATCGTGCCACGGGCGAACCCATTCACAATGCCATTGTCTGGCAGGACCGCCGTACCGCCGAGCGCTGCGCCGCCCTGAAGTCCGCGGGCCACGAGCCGCTGGTGGCCGAGCGTTCCGGCCTGCTGCTCGACCCATACTTCGCGGCGACCAAGATCGCCTGGATTCTGGAGAATGTGAACGGCGCCCGGGAGCGGGCCCGAAGCGGCGGCCTCGCCTTCGGCACGGTGGACACCTGGCTGTTGTGGAAGCTGACCGGTGGCCGCAGTCATGCCACCGACGCCACCAACGCCAGCCGCACCCTGCTTTTCGACATCCACCGGCAGACCTGGGACGAGGACCTGCTGGCGCTGTTTGACATCCCGGCTGCCGTTCTGCCCGAAGTGCTCGATAGTGCTGCCGACTTCGGTGTGACCGATCCCGAGGTACTGGGCGCGGAACTCCCCATCGAGGGCATTGCCGGCGATCAGCATGCCGCCGTGGTCGGTCAGTGCTGCTTCCAGCCCGGCATGATCAAGAGCACCTACGGCACCGGCTGCTTCGCGTTGATGAACACCGGCGACCAGGCCGTCCCATCCAGCAACCGACTGCTCACCACCACGGCGTATCGCATCAATGGCCGGCCCACCTATGCGCTCGAGGGGGCGATCTTCATCGCCGGCGCCGCCATCCAGTGGCTGCGTGACGAGCTCGGCATCATCGCGCATGCGTCTCAGAGTGAGGGCCTTGCCAATGATGCGGAGGCGGAAGGGCTCTATCTCGTCCCGGCTTTTACGGGCCTGGGCGCGCCCTGGTGGGACCCGAATGCACGGGGTGCCATTTTCGGCCTGACGCGCAACACCGGTGTGGCCGAATTCGTTCATGCGGCGCTGGATTCCGTGTGCCTGCAGACAGGGGACCTTCTGGAAGCCATGGCGGGCGACTCCGGGACAGCGCAGGAAACCCTGCGCGTGGATGGCGGGATGGTCGCCAACAACTGGCTGTTGCAGCGACTGGCCGACCTCACCGGGCTCGCGGTGGAACGGCCGGAGATCATCGAGACCACTGCCTTGGGCGCCGCCTACCTGGCAGGACTCCAGCACGGGCTGTACGATTCCCTGGAGCGTCTGGAGTCTCGTTGGGCCCTGGATCGGCGCTTCGAGCCGGCCATCTCCAGGGGCACGCGCGAGCACGTTGTCGAAGGCTGGCACGATGCCGTGCGCCGGACGCTGACCACCGGCCATTGAGGCGCTATCATGGCGTTTTGAGCGGAGGGGATCATGCAGTACCTGCATACGATGGTGCGCATCAGCGATATCGACGAGTCATTGAAGTTCTACTGCGGGCTGCTCGGCATGGAGGAAATCAGCCGACGCGAGAGTGACAAGGGCCGGTTCACGCTGATATTCCTCGCCGCCCCGGCGGACGTGGATCGGGCCCGTTCCGATGATCGCGCGCCAATGCTGGAGCTCACCTACAACTGGGATCCCGAGGCTTACGCCGGCGGGCGCAACTTCGGCCATCTGGCCTATCGAGTGAACGACGTCTACGGGATCTGCCAGCGGCTGATGGACAATGGCGTCATCATCAATCGGCCGCCCCGCGACGGTCACATGGCCTTCGTGAAGTCCCCCGACGGCATTTCCATCGAGCTGCTGCAGAAGGGTGATGCACTGCCACCCCGGGAGCCCTGGGTCTCCATGCCCAACACGGGGAGCTGGTAATGGCAACCGCCGGCCAGCGCCCCATGGACCATCGACGGCGTGATCTGATCGGCCTGGGGGGCTGGACACTGCTGGTGGTCATTGCCGCGATGGGTGGCATTCTCAGCCCGCCCGGGGAGTGGTATGCCAGCCTCGACAAACCGCCGCTCACGCCGCCGGATCTGCTCTTTCCGGTGGCCTGGACGATCCTCTACGGACTGATGATCGCGGCCGCGTGGCAGGTCTGGCGACGCACGGGCCTGATCGCCGGCCTGGCGGTGTTGCTGCCGTTTGTTGCCCAGCTGGGTGCCAACGGGCTCTGGAGCATTCTGTTTTTCCAGTGGCATCGCCCGGACCTGGCGCTGGTGAACCTGGTCGTGCTCTGGGTGCTGATCGCCCTGACCATGCTGCGCTTCCGGCGTGTGCATGCACCGGCAGCCTGGCTGCTTGCGCCCTATCTGGCCTGGGTGAGTTTCGCCGCCTACCTCAATATCGGCGTTATCCTGCTCAACGGACCGGCACCACCAGCCTGACGCTCCGGCTCCCGGCACCGATCGTTCGCGTCATCCGCGCTCGATGCGTTCCTGCCATTCCGCCTCGGTAAATTCCAGCCCCTCGCGCTCCCAGGGCGGGACCGGGGTGAAGACCTCCACGAGGAAATCGACGAACGCCCGAACCTTGCGTGACAGGTGTCGGCGATGCGGGTAGAGCAGGAAGTAGGCCGAGCTCTCATGGGGATACTGCGGCAGCACCGGCACCAGGTCGCCCCGGCGAATGGCGGGCATGACCAGCCAGGTGGAGAGCCGGGCGAGACCGACCCCCGCAAGGGCGGCCTCGTAGAGCGCATCCGCCGTATTCGCACGAAAGTTGCCACTGACATGCAACACGCGATGCCCCTGCTCGGCATCCTCGAAGGCCCAGTCGTTGAACTGCGACACTTCGTAGAGCGTCAGGCAGTTGTGATCGAGCAATGCCTCGGGCGTGCGGGGCTTGCCGTGGCGCTCGATGTAATCGGGTGAGGCGCAGATGATCCGGCGATTGACGCACAGGCGCCGGGCGATCAACGAGGGATCCTCCATCTGCTCCCGCCACTGAATCGCCACGTCGATGCCTTCCTCGATCAGGTCGACCTGTCGATCAGTGAGTTCGAATTCCACATTGAGCTCGGGGTACCGCTCGAGGAAATCCCGGATCCGCGGCAGCACCTCCACCCGGCCGAAGGCGACCGTTGCCGCCACACGCAGGGTGCCACGCGGGTTTTCGTTGAGGGCAGTGACCGCTTCCTCGGCCTCCTCGATTTCCTGGATGATCCGCGAGCAGCGATCGTAGTACGCGTGTCCGACCTCGGTGAGACTGACCCGGCGTGTGGTGCGATTGAAAAGCCGCACGCCAAGTCGGTCCTCGAGCCGGCGGATCTGCTTGCTCACCGCCGAGGGAGTGAGATCGAGATCGCGGGCGGCGGCGGAAAAGCTGCCCTTGTCCACCGCACGCACGAACATGTGCATCTCCGCCGCTCGATCCATGGTTCACCTTTTCCTCGAGGTCATGAATTGTGTGCCAATAAGCCGGATTATCTCACTTCGGGCACAGAATACCATTTCTCCCAACATCACAGTCGCATGGGAGGTTGCCATGAGCCCTCAGCAAATCCAGAACATGAGCACCGATGCCGCCATTCGCCAGGCCGAAATCATTCGCAGCGCCTACGTCGCCGGCGCCTGTAAATCGATGGTCCGGCGTATCCGGACGCAACTGGCCGACCAGCAGGCCGCCCGTCATGGCCTGCCCGGCCAGCATTAGACCGGCATCAGGGCGCGAAGGCTCCACAGGACGACCATACCGGCAATCAGCGTGGGGATTGTCCCGCGGGTCCGCCAGGCCACCGCACCCGCCACCGCCCCGGCAATCAGCCGGGGCGTATCCAGCGTTCCATCCGCCTGCCATTGCATGAGCCCCGGCAGGACCAGCGCAGCGAAAACCGCCGGCGGCACGTAGTTGAGCCCACGCCGCACCAGGTCGGGCATCCGCAGACCCCGACCGAAGACCAGAAAAGCGCCGCGCCAGACGAACGTTCCCAGACCGATCAGGCCGACCACCCACCAGAGCGGATCAATCGCCGCCACGACGCCCCTCCGCGAGCACGCCCGCGGCAATGCCCGCCAGCGCGGCCAGCGTCAGACCGAGCCCCGCGGGCAGACCGCGCCCGAGCACCGACAGGCTGCCAGCCACCACGGCGGCAATCACGCCGGGCCGGCTGTTGATGGACATCATCAGAAGGGCCAGAAAGATCAGCGGCACGATAAACCCGAGCTCCCAGTCCGGCGGCATCGCCGTTCCGGCCCAGTAGCCGAACGCCGTGGACAACTGCCAGACCACCCAGAGCGGGATTCCCACCCCCAGGAAGAACCAGTGATTGAATCGGTCGGAGTCCTCGGTCATCACCCGGGAGATGGTCAGGGCATAGGCCTGATCGGTGAGGACATAGGCCATCAGCGAGCGCCAGCCCAGCGGCAGATGACGGAAGTAGGGCGCAAGGTGGGCGCTGTACATCAGCATGCGCAGGTTGATGATCAGCGCGGTCAGCACCACCAACGGCACCGCCGCGCCGGCATTGATCAGCTGGATGCTGGCGAGCTGCGAGGCGCCGGCAAAGACAATCATCGACATGCCCATGGTCAGGGCCGGACCGAGACCTGCATCGAGCCCGGCCACGCCGGCCGTGACCCCGAACGGCGTAATCGCCGCCATCATGGGCGCAACGGCCTTCAGACCGGCAGCCAGTGCCTGACGACGTGGTGACATCAGCGCCGTCCCCTCAGGTGATCGGTGGCGTGGTTTCGCTGAAGGAGCGGCGCTCCCGGAGACGCTCCAGCCAGACTGCCACCGCCGGAAAGCGGGCCGGCCATTGCACTTCATCCGCAAAACGGAATGCCACCCAGTCGAGGGCGACGGCGGCGGCCAGATCACCCAGATCGGGGTCGCCGGTGCGTTCCGACTCGACCGTGGCCGCAACGCCTTCCACGGCACGCTGCAATGCGTCGGCGCGACGTCGGGCCAGTGCCGTGCCGGGATCACCATAGCGCCGCTCGCCGATAACGCCGGCGCCACAGTCCAGACAGCCCAGCGCCAGACCCAGACGCGCATGCACGGGCTCCACCGCGTCCCGGGGAATCAGGCGCGGCTCCGGATACCGACGCTCCAGGAACAGCACGATGACACTGGCCTCGGTCAGGACATGGCCGCTGGTGGTCACCAGGGTGGGAACACGACAGGTGGGGTTGACGGCCAGCAGTTCCGGCGGCGAGGCCCACGGATCGACAAAGCGATGAGTCACCCGCTCATCCAGCTGCTTCTCGGCAAGCGTCACGCGCACAAGACGGGCATATGGCGATGTGGGTGACGTATACAGCTCCATGCAACCCCCTCCCTCGACAACCGGGACTGACAGCATAACCCTTCAGGCGGGTTTCAGGCGCCGGCGCCAGCGCGACGTGGACTGACGGACGTTGTATCCCAGCATCAGCAGGCAGGGTGTCAGGATCAGCGTCAGCACGGTGGCGAAACTCAATCCCCCGGCAATGGTGGCCGAGAGCTGGGCCCACCACTGTGTTGAGGGCGCGTTGAACTCGATACTCCGGTTGACCAGATCGACATTGAGCTTGAGCACCATGGGCATCAGCCCGAGCACGGTGGTGACCGAGGTCAGCAGCACCGGCCGCAGACGCTGTGCCGCCGTGCGCAGGATAGCTTCGGGGACCGGTGTGCCCTCGTCCCGCAAAGCGTTGTAGGTATCGATGAGCACGATATTGTTGTTCACCACGATCCCTGCGAGGGCGATCATGCCCACACCGCCCATGACAATACTGAACGGGCGCTGGGTGAGCATGAGTCCGAGCAACACGCCGGCGCTCGAGAGAACGATGGCGGAGAGCACCAGCAGTGTCTGGTAGAGGCTGTTGAACTGGGTGACCAGGATGATGCCCATCAAGGCAATGGCCACCACGAACGCCGTGGAAAGGAACGATTGGGCCTCACGCTGATCCTCGTCCTCGCCCTTGAACTGGACCATCACGCCATCCGGTAGCGGGTCATCGGCGAGGGATGTCCTCAGGGCCTGAATCCGTTCGTCCACCAGACGACCCGCCTCGACATCGGCATTGATGGTCAGAACCCGCTCGCCGTTGATGCGCTCCAGGGTGCCGGTTTTGGGAGCAGGCACGAATTCAACGAAGTTGCTGATCGGCACCTGGCCGTAACGCGTCGGCACCCGCAGCTGCCCGAGGCTGTCGAGACTGCGGTCCTCCACCGGGAAGCGCACCCGGATGTCGACCTCGTCATCGGCATCATCCGGCCGGTAATCCGCGATCTGAACGCCATTCGTGACCAGTTGCACGGCGTTGCCCACCAGCTGGACATCGGCGCCGTAGCGGGCCGCCTTTTCCCGGTCCACGCGCAGCGACCACTCGATGCCGGGGAGCGGCCGGTTGTCCTCGACATCGGCAAAGCCGCCAAGCTCGTTCATGCGGGTCCGAAGCGCTTCGACACCCGACTCAAGCCGGTCCGGGCGTCCGGCCACCTGCAGCTCCACGGGCTTGGCCTGGCCCGGCCCCTGCTGCTGCTCGGTAATCTGCACCCGAATCCCGGGAATATCCGCCACGGCAGCGCGGATATCCTCGATGATTTCTGCAGCGGGTCGACGCTGCGTCCAGTCGACAAAGTCCAGCTGCACAATGCCGATGGCGTCGCGGGCCAGCGATTGGCCACCGGTGCGGGTGGGGTCGGCGAAGGTCCGCGCATAGGCATAGCCGACCTCGTCAAAGCCGGCGAGCCGCGATTCCACCGCGCGCACGAGCTCATCCTTCTCGTGGACGGAGAGGTCACCCCGGGCCTGGACCTGGATTCGCGCATAGTCCGGCTCCGTGGACGGGAAAAACTCCACACCCACGCCAAAACGGCCGTAGGCGATATAGGTGGCCACCACCACCGCGAGCATGAGCAGCAGGACGGTTCCGGGCATCTGCAGCGCGCGCTGCAGGAAGCGGACATAGCCACCGCTGAAGCCGTCGAGCTCGCCGAGATCGCCGCTCTCGGCGATGCGAATGCGGCGATGGTGACTGCCCTGCGTCCCGTCGCGCCGGGCGAACCAGGCGCCGAGCACCGGGATGAAGATCAGCGCCATGGCCAGCGAGGCGGCCAGGGTGACGATCACGGTGATGGGCAGATACTTCATGAACTGACCCACGATGCCGCCCCAGAACAGCAGCGGCACGAACACCGCGAGGGTGGTCACGGTGGCGGCGATGATCGGCCAGCTCATGCGCTGGGCGCCGTAGCGATAGGCCTCCACCGGCGACCAGCCCTCGGTCATGCGCCGCTCGGCCAGCTCCACCACGACGATGGCCGCGTCCACCAGCATGCCCACCACCAGGATGAGGCTGAACAGGACCACGATATTCATGGTGTAGCCCATGGCATGCACGGCCAGGATGCCGGTGAGAAAGGCGCCCGGTATCGCCAGGCCCACCAGCAGCGCCGGGCGCCAGCCCATGGCCGCCACCACCACGATCATGACCAGGACGACCGCGGTGAGGACGTTGTTCTGGAGATCCCGCAGCATGGTGCGGATATCCTCCGAACGATCCTGGAGGTAAGTCACCTCCATGGCCTCGGGCCACTCCGCCCGAATGCCTTCAACAATGCCCCGGACCTGGTTGTTGACCTCGATGATGTTGGCGCCGACGCGCTTGGAGACCTCCAGCGTGA
The DNA here is from genome assembly GCA_913056385.1 of uncultured Ectothiorhodospiraceae bacterium. Taxonomy (GTDB): domain Bacteria; phylum Pseudomonadota; class Gammaproteobacteria; order Nitrococcales; family Nitrococcaceae; genus Spiribacter. The sequence continues at coordinate 37,961 of CAJXND010000004.1, read as the reverse complement.
TCGCCGGTTCGCCGTTGATGCGGGCGAATTCATCCGGGTCCTTGAAAGTCCGCCGGACGCTGGCCACGTCCTGGAACGTCACCACCCGGTCGTCGGCGACCTTCACCGGCAGACTCAGGACGTCTTCCATGTTCTCGATGACGCCCGGGACCTTGATGGACAGACGCCCGGCGCCGGTATCCAGCGCACCCGCGGCGATCAGTCGATTGTTGCGGCTGACCAGGTTGAACAGGTCGGCATAGGAGACATCGTAGGTCTGCATGACCCGGTCATCCACCGCCACCTCGAGGAGCTCCTCACGATTGCCGCCGATGTCGGCCTCCAGGACGCCGGGCAGGGATTCGATCCGATCCTGCAGGCCCTCGGCGGCATCGATGAGAGCCCGCTCCGGGACGGGCCCCGACAGGGCGACCGTCAACACCGGAAAGAGGGCGACATTGACCTCGTTGACACGGGGTTCCTCGGCGCCCTGGGGCAACTCGGAGCGGGCGATGTCCACGCCCTCGCGAACATCGTCAAGGGCACGGTCGGCATCGAAACCGGCATCGAACTCCAGCAGCACCGAGGCGAAGCCCTCGGTCGCCGTGCCCTTGATCTCGTTGATGCCCTCGATGCTGGAGAGCTCGCGCTCCATGGGGCGCACCAGCAGACGTTCGGCATCCTCCGGCGAGATACCCTCATAGGCCATGGAGACGTAGATCACCGGGATGTTGACGTCCGGCTCGGCCTCCTTGGGGATATTCTGGTAGGCCACGACGCCCATGCCGATCACGAGCAGCAGGATCAGCGTCACCGATCGGCTGCGGCTGAATGCGGCGTTGATCAGCGCACGCACGTCGGTCAGCCTCCGCTGACGGTTGGCATGCCGGCACCCCCGGACGGTTCGGTGGCCAGACCCGGCGAGCCCTCCGCTTCCACCGGATTGACCGTCTCACCCGCGCGAACGAAGCCTTGGCCCACGGTGATCAGCCGGATTCGGTCCGGCAGTCCACTGACCCAGACCCCATCACGCTCGGCCCGGACGATATCCACGGGACGGAAGACCACGCGGTTCCGGTCGTCCACCGTCTTGACGCCGACCTCGCCGGTATCCTCCAGCGACAGCCATGCCGGACTGAGGAAATGCGCCCTCACCGGATCGAGCGGGATGCGGATCGTGGCGCTGACGCCGGCGGGCAAACGGTCGGGGTTGGGAGCACGCACCTCCACACGGAAGGTTCGCGAACCACTCTCCGCGGCATTGCTGATATAGGTGATCTCGCCGCTCAGTTCATCACCGGTGGCCAGGGAGATCTGCGCCTCGCGTCCGGTCTGCACCTTGCGGATATCCTGCTGGGCGACATGGGCGACGGCGATCAGCGGATCCGTGTCGACCAGCCGGGCAACCGTCTCGCCCGCACGCAGATAATCGCCCACCTGGACCGGGCGCGACTCCACCTCTCCGTCGATCGGCGATGCAATGCGGGTGTCGCGGATTTCCTTTTCGATCTCGGCCAGACGTGCCCGGGCCGAGTGCAATGCAGCCCGAGCCTCCTGCACGGCGATATCCGACTGGAAACCATTGCCCTGGAGGCGCTGGGCCGCCTCGAAATCCGCCTCGCGCTGGGCCACACGGGCCCGGGCCTCCTCGCGACGGGCATCGCGATCACCCATCGCGAGTCGCACCAGCGTATCGCCGGCGGCGACCGTGCTGCCCTCCTCGATCAGCACCTCGGCGACCTGACCGTCGGTCTCGGCCCGGAGATCGACGTCCTGATCGGCGCGCGTCTCGCCCTGATTCTCGAGATACCGCTGGACCCGGCTCGCCTCGAAGCGGGCCACCTGCACATCCATAACCGCCACGTCGCGCGAGGCCGGCGCGGTCTGCGCGGCAGACCCGTCGGTGCCGAGCTGGCCGCTGAGCATCCACGCCGCCAGGACCAGCGCAACGGCAAGGGCGATCAAATAGGATTTGAGATTCACGACGCCTCCACTCGGGCGGCCTCCATACGGCGAATCGAAATGCTACAGGTAATCGACAGCGCTGGCGCTGTTCCGTTTGTGACGCAAATCAATCCCGCCCGGATGAGGGCGGATCCGTCGGCTCGTCGAAGTGGTGTCCGAACTTCGCGGCCTTGGTCTCGAGATAGGCATGGTTGTGCGGGTTGCGGCCGGCCAGGATAGGCAATCGTTCGACCACGGCGACCCCGGCGGACTCGAGGCCTGCCACCTTGCGGGGGTTATTCGTCATCAGACGCAGGCGTTCGACACCCAGCGACTCGAGCATGGCCGCCGCGACGCCGTAGTCACGGGCATCCGGCGCAAAACCGAGGGCCTCGTTGGCCTCGACTGTGTCGGCCCCTTCGCGATCCTGCACGCCGTAGGCGCGGATCTTGTTCAAAAGGCCAATGCCGCGCCCTTCCTGACGGAGGTAGATGATGACGCCCTCGCCGGCCTCGCCGATGCGACGCATGGCCGCCTCCAGCTGGGGCCCGCAGTCGCAGCGCTGGCTGAAGAGCGCGTCACCGGTCAGGCATTCGGAGTGGACGCGCACCAGCGGCGCATCGGATGCCGCCGGGTCGCCCATCACCAGGGCGACATGCTCACTGCCATTGGCGGCCTCGAAACCATGAATGCGAAACTCGCCCCAGCGCGTTGGCAGACGGGCCTCTCCGGTCTCACGGGCCTTGGATCGTTCAGCGGTGGGGGCAGCTTGATGCGTCATTTTCGTTACGATATCACGCCCCCCGAGCATGCGGCGCATCAAGGTCGAGGAATGGCCCGACGGGGATGACCCCGGTGGGATTGATCATCGGGTGGCTGGTGTAATAGTGCCGCTTGATGTGATCGAGACTGACCGTGTCGGCAATGCCGGGCTGCTGATAGAGATCGCGCAGGTATCCGGACAGATGTGGGTAGTCGTCGATGCGCCGCAGGTTGCACTTGAAGTGCCCTACATAGACCGCGTCGAACCGCACCAGCGTGGTGAAAAGCCGCCAGTCCGCCTCGGTAATGCCTCCCCCCGTCAGATACCGCTGCTCGCCGAGCACCGCCTCCAGCTCGTCAAGCGCGGTGAAGAGCTCGGTGACCGCGTCCTCGTAGGCGCCCTGGGCCGTGGCGAAACCCGCCTTGTAGACGCCGTTGTTGACCGCGTGGTATGTCCGCTCATTGAGCGTATCGATCTCCGCCGTTTTCTCTGCCGGATAGAGGTCAAGCCCCGCGTCAACGCCCGGCAGTCCGTCGAAGGCCCGATTGAACATGCGCACCAGATCGGCGGACTCATTACTGACCAGCGTTCCCCGCTCACGATCCCACAACGCAGGCACGGTCACCCGCCCGGTGTAGTGGGGGTCGGCCTTCTGGTAGAGCTCGTGCAGATAATCGAATCCGAACAGTGCGTCACCGGTGGCGCCCGGATAGCGGCCGTCGAAATGCCAGCCGCCGCTGCCCATGCAGGGGTGCACCACCGAGACGCCGATATGCGGCTCGAGGCCCTTGAGCCGCCGGACGATCAGTGTCCGGTGGGCCCAGGGGCATGCCAGGGACACATAGAGGTGGTATCGCCCGGAGGCCGGCGGATGATCGCCGTCCGGATCGATCCAGTTCCGGAAAACCGTATCGGGGCGCTCGAAGCGCCCCCCGGTGGAGTCGGTGTCGTACCACTGATCGTGCCAGACACCATCAACCAGCAATCCCATGATCCTACTCCCGGCCCGCCAGTCTGGCGGTGATTTCGGCGACATGACGGCCCTGGAAGCGGGCGATTTCCAGCTCGTTGGCACTGGGCTGGCGGCTGCCGTCGCCATCCGAGAGCGTGGTGGCACCGTAAGGCGTCCCACCGGTGACCTCGTCCATGCGCGTGAGTGCCTTGCAGGAGTAGGGCACGCCGACCACGACCATGCCGTGGTGGAACAGGGTTGTCTGGAAGGAGGTCAGGGTGGTCTCCTGACCGCCGTGCTGACTGCCGGTACTGGCGAATACGCTGCCCACCTTGCCGATCAGCTTACCGCCGGCCCAGAGCGCACCGGTCTGGTCGAGGAAGTTGCGCATCTGGGCGGCCATGTTCCCGAAACGGGTGGGGGTGCCGAAGATGATCGCGTCGTAGTCGGCGAGCTCGGCAGGCTCGGCCACCGGCGCCGCCTGATCGAGCTTGGCGCCGGCATCCCGGGCGACATCCTCCGGCATGAGCTCGGGCACCCGCTTGATGTCCACTTCCATTCCGTCGACGCTGCGCGCGCCCTCGGCGACGGCCTCGGCCATGGTCTCCACGTGCCCCCAGGTGCTGTAGTACAGAACGAGCAGTCGGCTCATGACATTCTCCTTGTTGGTTGGGCGTGACAGGGAAGACAAGCGCTGCAACGAGGGGTTCAGCCCCCGCGGTCCGGCTCGCCCTCACCGGTGAGCGCGCGACCGGCGGCCCGGGCCATGCCCCGGATCACCGACCATTCGGCCTGCACGCGTCGCAGGTTGCCATGCCAGGCCTCGCGGGCGTGGTCACGGGAGCGCCCGCGAGCCTCGGTATCGGCCAGGCTCCGGCGGTAGAGATCGAGGGCGCGATCAACACACCGGGTCAGGGAATAGGCATCTGCCGTTTCCGCCAGCGCTGCCTGAATTGGCGAACGCGCCGTCCCATCGATGGCCAGCAGGCTCCGCAGCGCATCCGCAAATGCCTTGGCTTCCGCGTCGGCGGCCAGCAAACGCCCATTATGGGCAGTAACGATTTCCCGCGCACCTGGCGCATCGAGGGCGACCACGGGCACGCCGGCCGCCATGGCCTCGGCGAGGACCAGCCCCTGGGTTTCCGTGTGAGAAGCGAAGGCAAAAACATCCATCGCGCTGTAGGCATCGGCCAGCGCCGGCAGGGCCAGGGCCCCCGGCCGGTGCAGGCGATCCGCCAGGCCGGCCTCGGCGAACCGGACCTCCATCCCCTCGGCAGCGGGCCCTTCCCCCACCACGAGACAATGAATCCCCGCGTCCCGGGCAGCGGCCTCGACCATGGCTGCCGCCAGATAATCCAGGTTCTTCTCCTCGGCGAGCCGGCCGACATGACCAATGACGCGGGCGTCTGCGTCGATACCGGCGCGCTCCCGGAGGGCCTGACCATTACCGGCATCAAAGGCATCGCGGTCGATGCCGGTGGGCACCACCTCGACCGGTGACTCGACGCCCCGCTGGCGGAGCACCTCGGCGATGCTCTGGCTGGGTGCAATCACCCGGTCGGCGCTATTGGCATAGCTGGTGGAGAGCTCGACCACGAAGCGCTTGAGCGCCGGCGAGTCACCCGGCACATAGTGAGTGTAGGCCTCGTACATGGTGTGATGAGTGAAGATGAGCGGGCAGCGCCGCTCGGTGGCCACCCGCATGGCGGTGGAGCCGATCAGGAAGGGGTGGTGGGCGTGGATGATATCGGGCTCAAAGGCATCCAGCGCCTCGTCAAGCCGCCCGGGTACCGGTAGAACCACCGAGAAGTCGCTGCCATTGAAATTCTGCAGCGCGGGGATTCGCACCACATCGGGTTCATCCGCGGGCATGTCCGGAAAGACCGGCGCCACGACAAGCACCCGGTGACCCTGGTCGCGGTAACCCTCCGTGAAGGCGGACACCGAGCGGGCCACCCCACCCACGTGGGGCAGGTAGGTGTTGGTCATCATGACGATGTTCATGCGCGCTCTTCCGGCAGGTAAACCTCGCGGGCCTCACCCGGCAGTGCCATGGCCGACCGACCGGGACACTCGATTCTGATCCATTCCGGCCCCGTCCCATCAATTTCCCAGGAGAGCCGATGACCACCGGTTTCCAGCGGCTCCGCCTGCACCGATACGCGGCCGAATGCGGTGGGCGTCGGGCCAAAACCGAATGGTACCCGAGCCGCCAGCCAGCGGGGCTGGATGCCGGCGCCCAGCACCAGGCCGTGGCCTTCCTCGCGGCAGAAGGTATTGCGCATCATCGTCACCCACTCTGCCGCCGCCCAGACATGCTGGCCATCACCCATGCAGCCACCGCCGGTGCGCGGATGGATGGCCTCCGGCCACTGGCCGGTCGGGCTGGCAAGGGAAGCCACCGCATCGATGAGGGTCAGCCCCTCCGGATCACCGGCGCGCAGCAGTATCTGGGCCAGATGCAGGGTGAGATAGGCGTTGACGCCGGAGTGGATCATCTCCTGGAAGAAACCGCCATTCACCCGATGGGCTCCGAGCAGATAGCGCACGGTGCCCAGCAGGCGCTCATCGTCGGGCGCCAGCGTTTGTAGCGGATAGCCCGCGGCCAGCGATCCAATGGCGCCGGCGTCCATGCGTCGCAGCGGCGAGGCGGGCAGCATTGGCGCACCGAGCCGCTGCTCGTCAGCGTCCTGGGCGCGGCGCAGACTGGCGGCCAGATCATCGGCCTCACGGTCGATCCAGTCGGCGGCGTCGCTCTCATCCTCGGCGCGCATCAGCCGGGCGGCGGCGCGCAGCCCGCCCAGTGCCCACTGGTCGTCCCAGTAGTAGTAGTCATTGGGGCCCAGGTGCTCGGCACTGAAACCCGCCGGCAGTAAACCCGCCTCCGGGCGCCCGGTATCCGCGGGCAACCGCTTGCGCGCGATCCATTGCACGCCCCGGCGAATCACCCGGCGCCATTCATCGGCGCTGGCCCCGGGCGGCCATTCCCCGGTCAACGCGTGGTAACGGGCCACGATCCAGAGGGCCTGACCATTGGAGTCCCACTCCCCTTCCTGGCTGTGGAAATAGCCGGTGGCGCGGGTCTGCCGCGACGGGAAATGCGCCAGGGCACGCCGGCCGCGATCGATCAGACCGGCACTGAAAAGCCCATGGATGATGAACGCAGCATCCCGGAACCAGAAGCGCCGATAGGTATAGGGCCCGGGGTAGATATCCTCGACAGAGTGGAGCAGCAGCGTCCGCAGCGCGGTGTCGTAGAGCGTCTGGAAGGCCGGATCAGGCACATCCAGCCGCGCGGCCGGCGCCAGCGCCTCGGCCCATGCCTCTGCCTCGGGAGCAACGGCCTCATCCGGGAGCGGAACGGAGACATTGAGCTCGGCCACCCCCCCCGGCGGAATCTCGAACTGCGCCGCTGCGGTGACCAGACCGGTATCACAGTCGATGCGCGTGGTTGTCGGTGGTCCACCGGGTTTATCGAGAGCGAGGGCGACATCACCCTCTTTGTAGTCGGATTGGTCGACCCGATCCGGACGCTGGCGGAACGACACCACCGCGGGCTGTGTTCCCGGTTCGCCATTGCGGATACGCCACTGCCAGGCATGGCCGTCGGCCTGATGATCGAGTGGCGCCTGATCCAGCCGATGAACGAAGCTGATACCCTCCGGATTGTAGGGCCGCAATGCCAGGGCGAGCCGCCCACCCGACTCGGCAGCGGCCCGGTAGAGGCATTCCAGGCGAAGGCGTTCGCCGCTGCGCACGACACGGATGCGGCTCTCCAGCCACTGTCCACCTTCCCGGGCACGGGTGATGACGCAAAGGTCATCACCACGGGTATCAAGCCACTGTTCGACGTCATCCAGGCGCGATGGATACAGCGTCCCGCCGTCGCCGCCCAGAACCCAGGCATCCAGGGACCAGCCGTCATCCAGCGGCGTCACCAGGCCCCGCGGATCGACAATGGGCAGCGCCGCGCAGTCCGGCCGGCCGACCGCCGTCCAGTTGCGATGGGTCAAATTGACATGGGTGATGCTGAATGCCCGCGGCAGAAAGGCGGCACTGGTCGGGTCGAACTGTTGCTCGATCCAGTAGGGCCAGACCCAGTCCAGGTTGTGCTGAATGACCCGCGTATTGATCAGCCCGCGGGCATGGAAAATCATGCCGGCACGGAGCAGCTCAATGGGTTCGGCCACCTCGGAGGGCTGTCCGAACCGGCGCAGGCGGGCCATCACGGCCAGCGGATCGAGGAACCCCTGGGAGCGGGCCGCCCGCCGCAGCAGCCAGCGCCAGGGCAGCCATCGCATTATCGCCATCAATCGCATCAATCGACACCTTTTCGGTCGAATTCATGACACACGCGTGTAAGATTCGCGTTTCAACGCTGATATGCCGGCGCACTTCCAATCGAACGGAGATCGATGATGAATCCCGATCTGGACCATCATTTCGAGCAAATCATCCGCGGCCTCGGCGAGGACGTCGATCGCGACGGTCTCGAGAAAACACCCTATCGTGCCGCCCGGGCGATGGAATACCTCACTCAGGGTTATCACCAATCCCTGGACGAGCTGGTCAACGAGGCAATGTTCGAGTCCGACAATGACGAGATGGTCATTGTTCGGGACATCGAGTTCTACTCGCTCTGCGAACACCATGTGCTGCCGTTCTTCGGACATGCCCAGGTGGGCTATATCCCGGACGGCCGGGTGATCGGACTGTCGAAAATCGCGCGGATCGTCGATATGTACGCCCGACGCCTGCAGATCCAGGAAAACCTCGCCCGCGAGGTCGCCGAGGCTCTGCAGCGGGTCACCGGCGCGAAGGGCGTCGCCGTGCAGATGGATGCCCGGCACATGTGCATGATGATGCGCGGCGTGAGCAAGCAGAACGCCGAGATGAGCTCTTCGGTGATGCTCGGCACCTTCCGCGAGTCGGTGTCGACCCGCAACGAGTTCCTCCAGTTGATCCGTCGGCGGCCGGCATGAGCGAGGGGCTTGCCCGTCCCCTCTCGCAGATCCATATCAAGGATCTGCGGCTGCGGACCTTCATCGGCTTCAACGAGGAGGAGCAGCGCAAGCGGCAGGATGTCGTGGTCAACATCCGAATCGACTACGACGCGCTATCCGCAGCGCGGGGCGACGAAGTGGCCGAGGCGCTCGACTACAAGACGATCACCAAGCAAGTGATCGCGCACGTCGAGGAAAACCGCTTCCTGTTGCTCGAAAAGCTGGTCAACGATCTCGTGGAGACCGTGATGGGTCACCAGGCGGCCCGCCGTGTCGAGGTGGAGGTGGACAAGCCGCATGCCCTCCGCTTCTCCGATTCGGTATCACTGACCATGTCGGCGAGCCGCGACTGAGGCGGCCATGCAGCGGCCGGGCGGGGGCGCATGACGTTTGCGGCATGGCTGTCACTGCTGGCGATATGCATCCTGGGCGCCATGTCACCGGGGCCGAGCCTCGCCGTTGTCATCCGCAATACCGTGAGCCGTGGGCGCGGCGCCGGGGTGATCACGGCATTAAGCCACGGCCTTGGCGTGGGCGGTTACGCGCTGGCGACATCCCTCGGCCTGGCGGCGGTCATCGCCTCGCAAAAGACACTCTTCAATGCCATCACCCTGGCCGGATCGGCCTATCTACTCTGGCTGGGGGCGAGCGCCATGCGGGGTGGGCGCACGGCGAGCTCTGATGGGCGCCCGATGCACCCCGGACACGGCCCGGACGCGGGTCGGCAGCCAGCCGGCGCGATTGCCGCGGCCCGCGACGGCTTCACCATCGCCTTTCTCAACCCCAAGATCGCCCTCTTCTTCCTCGCGCTGTTCAGTCAGTTCGTATCGGCCGACGCCGGCGTGGTCGAAGTCACCCTACTCGCCGGCACCGCGACGGTGGTGGATGCGGGCTGGTATGCACTGGTGGCCATTGGCCTCACGGCCACCGGGACGACGGCCTGGCTGAGGCGCCATGGCGTATGGATCGAGCGCATCACCGGCGCGGCGCTGGTCTTTCTGGCCCTTTCCACCGCCGCCAGCACGCTCTAACCGCGGGCGGTCCTTCAGTGCGACATCAACACCGGCAGCGTCATCTCGCCAAGGATGCGACGGGTCGTCCCGCCGAGCACCATCTCGCGGAAGCGCGATCGGCCATAGGCGCCCATGACCAGCAGATCGGCATCGCTGTCCGCGGCGGCGGACAACAGCGCGTCGGCGACCGGGATCTCGGTCATCCCCTGGCTGGAGGCCTCCACCGGCACGCCGTGACGGGCCAGATGGGCGGCGATGTCCGCACCGGGCAGATCACCGTGGCGGTCGCGCGGCCCGTGCTGACTGCCAACCACAACCACCTGGACATTCTCGGCACGACGCAGCAGTGGCAGCGCATCGCTGACCGTGCGGGCGGATTCACGCTCGCCGTCCCAGCCGATGATCACCCGGCGCCCGATGGGACGCCGCTCCCAGGCATAGGGAAGTGCGAGCACCGGGCGACCCGCCATGACGGCGGCCTGCCCGGGCAGATCGGCGGGAATCAGGTCCGCCGGCCGGTCGGGATCCACCTGACCCAGCACCAGCAGGTCGGCGTACCGGGCCTGCATGGCGATGACATCCACCGTGCTGCGATCCACCCGCAGATCCTCCACCGATCGCCACTCCATGCTGAGACCATGATGCCCGCTGACTTCGCGAAAGACCTGCTCCAGCCGGCGGTTGCGGGTCTGCCAGGCCTCCCGGTAGCGCTCCAGTGCCTCCGGCGGGAGGTATTCGGCATGCGCCGCCAGCGGCTCCGCCACGGCGAGACCGATGAGATGGGCGTCATGAGACGCCGCCAGATCCGCCGCCGAGGCAACATGATCCGCCGCGTGGCCGTCATCGCTCAGATAAACCAGGATATCCCGATACATGGGTCTCTCCCCCCAAGGCTTGGTGAGTCCATATGGACAGCGTAACGCTGCGGCTGACAGGGCTCCATCCCGCCACCGTGAAATCCGCCTGCACGCTGATACAATCGCAACTTTATAACCGCATCAATGTCGGACGGCGCAAGTGACGCACGTCGGCGTGCAATCCAACTGACGGGGCCCGATCCATGAAAGTCTTCTTCCGCTTGCTGATTGCCCTGCTGCTACTGGGCGGAATTTTCGGGGGCATCTTCGGCTACAAGTATTTCGTGCAGATGCAGGCCGGCGGGCCCGGCGGACCGCAGGCGGCCAATGTCGTCGCCACCGAGGTGCAGAGCGAGAAATGGCAGGGCCAGCAGAGCGCCGTCGGCAGCCTGACCGCCGTCGACAGCGTGGCGGTGAGCACCGAGGTGGCCGGTATCATCCAGTCGCTGAACTTCGACTCGGGTGAACGCGTCACGCAGGGCGGAATCCTGCTCGAGCTGGACAAATCGGTGGATCGGGCAGAGCTCGAGGGCCTGCAGAGTGAAGCGGAACTCGCCCGCATTCAATTCGAGCGCTCCGCGGATCTGTTGCCGCAGCGGGCGATCTCGCAGTCGGAATTCGATGAGGCGCGGGCCCGACTCGACAGCGCTAATGCAGCGGTCGACAGCCAGCAGGCGCGGATCCGACAGAAGACCATTCGGGCCCCCTTCGACGGCATTCTCGGGCTCCGCCGGGTCAGCGTCGGCCAGTTCCTGGCACCGGGCAGCGATATCGTCGCGCTGCGGCGTCTTGATCCGATCTATGCCGACTTCAACATGCCGGAGCGGTTCCTCCCGGATCTGTCCATCGGCCAGTCCATCCAGGTGCGCACCAGTGCCTTCGACCAGGTCTTCACCGGCAAGGTCACGGCCATCGATACGGGCATCAATGACCAGACCCGGGCGATCCCGGTCCGGGCCACGCTGGACAACGCCGACGGCAATCTGCGGCCGGGGATGTTCGCGCGGGTGACGCTGCTCGAGCCCACCGAACGTGACGTTCTTACGGTTCCCCGGACGGCGGTCAGCTTTAACACCTACGGCGACTTCGTGCTGCGGATCAAGAAGAGCGATCAGGGCATGAATACCGAGCGGGTGCAGATACAGACCGGCGAAATACGGGATGGCCGAGTGGCCGTCACCAAAGGACTCAAGGAGGGGGACCAGGTGGTCGCCGCCGGACTGATCAAGGTGCGTCCCGGCCAGCCGGTCACGATCGACAAAACGGTCAGGATGGATCCCGCTGAGGTGACCGGGCGATGAAATTTACCGATATTTTCATCCAGCGACCGGTACTGGCGACGGTGATCAGCCTGCTGATCCTTCTCGCCGGTGTTCGATCGCTGGAGATGCTGGAGGTGCGGGAATATCCCTCCACGGAGAAGACGGTGGTCACCGTGACCACGAGCTATCCGGGTGCGGACAGTCAGCTGATCCAGGGCTTCATCACCCAGCCGCTACAGCAGGCCATCGCCGAGGCCAACGGCATCGACTACATGACGTCGGAGAGTCGTCAGGGACTGTCCACCATCGAAGTGAACATGGAGCTCAACTACGACGCCAACGCGGCCGTCTCGGAGATCCAGGCCAAGGTGGCCAGTCAGCGCAACGTGCTGCCCGCGGCATCCCAGGACCCGGTGATCGAATCGAGCACCGGTGACCAGACCGCGCTCATGTACCTCGCCATCTACAGCGAGGACGTGCCGGTCCCGGAGATCACCGACTTCGTCAATCGCGTGCTCCAGCCCCAGGTCCAGGCCCTCCCCGGCGTGGCCAAGGCGCGGGTGTTCGGCCGCTCGCCGGCCATGCGCATCTGGCTTGACCCGGACCGGATGGCCGCCCTCAACGTCACTGCCACCGAGGTGAGAGAGGTCCTGCAGCAGAACAACTACCAGGCCGGCATCGGCAACACGAAGGGCCCGTACACCCGCATCAATCTCTCGGCGACCACCGATATATCCAATCCGGATCAGTTCAGTCAGCTCGTCATTCGCGAGGAGGATGGCACGATCATTCGCCTGGATGACGTGGCGGCAACCGACTTCGGCTCCGAGACCTATTCATCGGCGGCATGGTATCGGGGGCAGCCTTCGGTGTTCATTGCCGTGGAGCAGGCACCGGGGGCGAACCCGCTGACAGTGGCCGGTCGGGTCAGCGATGAGTTGCCCAACCTCCGCCGACAGCTCCCGGAAGGCATCCAGCTCGCCCTGCCCTACGACGCCAGCCAGTTCATCCAGGACTCCATCGATGAGGTGCTCACGACGATCATCGAAGCGGTTCTGATCGTGCTGGTGGTCATCTTTCTGACCATCGGCTCGATCAGGGCGGCCATCGTGCCCTCCATCGCGGTGCCGCTGTCGCTGATCGGTGCCGCTGCCATCATGCTGGCGCTGGGCTACTCGCTGAACCTGCTCACACTGCTTTCGATGGTGCTGGCCATCGGGCTGGTGGTGGATGACGCCATCATCGTCGTTGAGAACGTTCACCGGCATATCGAGGAAGGCCACAGCCGCTTCGATGCGGCGATCATGGGGGCGCGGGAGCTCGCCGTGCCGATCATCGCCATGACCACCACCCTGCTGGCGGTCTATGCCCCCATCGGGTTCATGGGTGGGCTTGTCGGCACGCTGTTCAGCGAATTCGCCTTTACCCTGGCCGGCGCAGTGCTGATCTCGGGTATCGTCGCGCTGACGTTCTCGCCGATGGTCTCCTCCAAGGTGCTCAAACCCGGCGGTAACCAGGGCCGCTTCGAGAAGATCGTGGAAAACTTCTTCGAAGGCCTGGCGAGCGGATACAAGCGTGTACTCAACAGCCTGCTCGATACCAAGAGCGTGCTGGTGTTCTTCGGCATTGTGGTCCTCGCGTCCAACTATTTCATGTTCACGATGAGTCAGAGCGAGCTGGCCCCCACCGAGGATCAAGGCATTCTATTTTTCCAGGGCTCGGCGCCGCGCACGGCCAACTTCGATTACCTGTCGAAATTCGCCGAACTCTACCAGGACGAGGCCGAGACCATCCCGGAGTACAGCGAGACGTTCATGATCATCGGCGGGCTCTCGCCGGATACCGTCTTCGGTGGTTTCAAGATGGTGCCCAACAAGGATCGGGAACGGGGCCTCGGGGCGATTCAGCAGGAGGTGAATGCGAAGTTCACGCCCAATCCCGGCTTCGACACCGCCGTGTTCCCACCGCCCAGCCTGCCCGGGTCCGGCGGCGGGCTGCCAGTACAGTTCGTGCTGACGACTTCCGCGAGCTATGAAGCCCTCGATACCCGGGCGACGGAGCTCATCGGCCAGGCCATGGGCAGCGGCAACTTCCTGTTTCTGAAAAAATCCACGGAATTCGACCGGCCAATGACCACCATCGAGGTGGATCGGGACAAGGCAGCGGACCTGGGCATTACCATGGCCGAGCTCGGCAGCAATCTCTCGAGCATGCTCGGTGGCGGCTATGTGAACCGCTTCAACCTGGATGGCCGCAGTTACAAGGTCATCCCCCAGGTGGACAGGCCGTATCGCCTGAACGCCGAGATGCTCGAGGACTACTACATCGAGACACCGACGGGGGAAAAGGTCCCGCTGTCGAGCCTAGTGTCACTGAATCATTCCGTGGTGCCGAGCTCACGAAACCAGTTCCAGCAGCTCAACTCGGTGACGCTGCAGGGCATCCCGACGCCGGGCGTTCCTCTGGGTGATGCCCTGGGGTATCTCGATCAGCTGGCCAGTCAGAACCTGCCGGCTAACTATAATGTTGACTACACCGGCCAGTCCCGGCAGTTCGTCAACCAGGGCAGCGCTCTGGTGGTGACCTTCTTCCTGTCCATTGTGGTCATTTACCTGGTCCTCGCCGCCCAGTTCGAGAGCTGGCGCGATCCACTGATCATCCTTGTGTCGGTCCCATTGAGTATCGCCGGGGCGCTTGCGTTCATCACGCTCGGCTTCGCCACGGTGAATATCTACACGCAGGTGGGGCTGATTACGCTGATCGGCGTGGTGGCGAAAAACGGCATTTTGATCGTGGAGTTCGCCAACAATCTGCAGCTGAACAAGGGCCTCGGCAAACGCGAGGCAGTGGAGGAAGCAGCCGCCATCCGCCTGCGCCCGATCATCATGACGTCGCTGGCACTGATCATGGCCATGGTGCCGCTGCTGATTGCCACCGGGGCCGGCGCGGTCAGCCGCTTCGACATCGGTCTCACCATCGCCACGGGACTTGGCATCGGCACGGTGTTCACACTGTTCGTGTTGCCGGCGTTCTACGTGCTACTGGCACGTGACCACAACGCCCACAAGCAGGATGTGACACCGGCCTGAGCATGGGGCATGCAGCGGTTGAAACGGGTAGCGTCCCTGCGGTGGTTGCCCGTGGCCTGACCCGCCGTTATGGCGGAGTCAATGTGGTCGATGGCATCGATCTTGATATCGAGGCCGGCGAGTGTTTTGCCCTGCTCGGCCCCAATGGAGCGGGCAAGACGACCACACTGCGGATGCTTCTCGGCCTCACCCCGCCCAGCGCCGGAGAGATCACGGTGCTGGGCGAGCCCATCCCGCAGCGGGCCCGGGCCATGCGCGAGCGGGCCGGGATCGTGCCGCAGTTCGACAATCTGGATCCGGATTTCAGCGTCCGGGAGAACCTGATCACCTATGGCGCCTACTACGGGGCCCGGCGGCGGGAGGTCGAGGCCCGCATGACGGAGCTGCTGCAGTTCGCCGAGCTGACCGAGCGCGCCGATGAGCCGATTCAGGGCCTTTCCGGTGGAATGAAGCGACGCCTGACGCTTGCCCGCGCGCTGGTCAACGACCCGGAACTGCTGGCGCTGGACGAGCCGAGCACCGGCCTCGATCCACAGGCGCGGCAACACATCTGGGAACGTCTCCATACGCTCCGCCGGCAGGGTCGCACGCTGCTTCTGACCACGCACTACATGGAAGAAGCGGAGCGGCTCTGCGATCGGGCAGCGATCATTGATCATGGTCATATCGTTGCCTGCGACAGCCCGACGCGGCTGATCCATCAGCATATCGAGCCGCATGTCGTCGAACTCCGCGGCGATCTGGCACTGCAGTGGATGGGTCGCCTCTCCGGCGGGGAGGCGCTTGACGGTCTGCGTGTCGATCCTGTCGGCGAGACGGTACTGATCTACGGACACGAGCGGGATTCATTACTGGATCGGGTGGAGGCACTGATCGGACCGGGGTATCTCTATCGCCCCGCGAGCCTGGAGGATGTTTTCCTGCGCCTGACTGGTCGGGAGCTGAGGGATTGATGAAGGTGCTCGACCACCTGCGCCAGCCGCCGGCGCTCAGCCTCCGCTTCAGCGCCGTATGGCTGCGCAACCTGCGCGTCTGGCGCAAGCTCATGCTGCCATCGATCCTCGGGAATTTTGGCGAGCCATTGTTGTATCTGCTGGCCCTCGGCTACGGGCTGGGCCAGTTCGTCGGCGAAGTCGAGTCGATGCCCTACATGGTGTTCCTGGCGAGCGGCATTGTGTGCTCGGCGGCGATGACCGGGGCCACGTTCGAGGCCCTGTACTCGGCCTATACAAGACTGACCCAGCAGCAGACCTGGGCGGCGATGCTCGCGGCGCCCATGAACGTGGACGACGTGGTGCTCGGTGAGATCGTCTGGGCGGCCACCAAGGCACTCATCAACGCCAGTGCCATCGTTCTGGTGGCCGCACTGCTTGGTCTGGTCGCGGGACCGGAGGCGCTACTGGTGTTGCCGGTGATCCTGCTGGCCGGACTGGCCTTTGCCGGCATCGCCATGATCGTGACGGCCCTGTCGCCCAGCTACGATTTCTTTCTGTACTACTTCACGCTGGTGATGACGCCCATGCTGCTTCTCTCCGGCGTCTTCTTCCCGCTGTCGAGCCTGCCCGAGGCGGTGCAGATCGGTGCCCAGGGTCTGCCATTGGCCCATGTCGTCATGCTGGTGCGCCCGCTCATGACCGGGGGCGGCATCGATGCGCCGCTACTGCATCTGGGCGTGATCCTTGTCTATATCGTCGCCACCTACTGGATCAGCGCCGCCCTGGCGCGCCGGCGGCTGATTCGCTAGCCCCCGCTATAGCGCGGCGCGCACGGTGGCGGCAATCTCCGGTGCCACGTCCTCAAGACCCTCGATGCAGAAAGGATTGAAAAACTGGCGGCCCCAGAGTGCGGCGCGCTCCGCCGGTGCCAATCCTGCCTCATCACACACCGAATGCCAGTGGTTGATGATTGTGCGCACCTGATCATCAATGATCCCTCGCGCATCCTGCCTCGACAGCCTGAATACCGGCGCGGCGGCAAGACAGACTGCAAGGCGACTGCTGCGCTCATCGTCGGTGATCGCCATGGCCTGCGAGGCCTCGCCCCCCACCCGCGACTGAGGGCAGAGGTCATAGGCCGGGCTCAGCGAGAGCCATTCGCCGTCCCAGAAAGCGGAGTGATTGCGGGCATGATCATCGGTATTGCCGATCAGGATGTTGAACACCAGTCGGTCGAATAGCTCGCGCAGGTCAACCTCCGGCGCACGCGAGCCGGCGCGGATGACATGGGCAAGTGCCTCGTAGGAGGCATAGCGCGCCAGCATCTCGTCGAGGCCCAACAGTGTGAGCCCTGACACCAGCGCCCGTCGTTGCCAGCCAGCCGTGGCGCGAACACGGTCAAATCGCTGAACCAACAGGACATCGCGACCGAGCACGCGCCGAAGCATGACCTTCGCCACGTCCAGCCCACAGAGGGCGGCCAGGCGCATGGCGATGTACTCCGCCTTAACGACGCTGAAAAGATCGGCGCTACTGCTGAACTTGGCCACAAACTTCTGCGAATCATCATCGACCAGTGCTTTCGGCCGTGCCCCACCGATGGAAGTCCCATGCTGCAGGGCGCGATCCAACTCCGGTGACAGGGATATGCCCCGATCGACTCGATCTGCCGCTGTCATTAATTCAGCGAGGTCGGCATTGAAATTGAGCCGGGGCGTGTATTGATCCGCCGAGCGCTGGAAATCGAGTGCACCGATGCGGTCTGATCCGGATTCCAGCAGATAAGTGATTTCGCCGAAGCTCGCCGTATCGAGATGAGCGCCCCGATATCCGTCCAGACGTTCCATGATGATGCGTCGTCCCCAGGCATCTGGGGCGGCATCCCGAATCGAGCCGGCCATCAGGAGGCCGTCTGACGGGTACTGCACTCCACGCCCCAGCGGAAGATCCCGGAAAATCGGAATCGCGTCCGGGCGGGCGATGTAGCGCCTCCCGTAGGTGAACGTGACGATATCCGCCTGGGCATCCAGCCGCCCGGCGACAATCGGCTCGGTCCGCCCCGGCAGCCAGATCCAGACATAGGCGCTAACCGGCTGCCGTGGGCTAGAAGTCATCATCCACTCTTGGGGAGTGGGCGTGACGCGGCAACAGCGTCAGTCGATCCGCAGCTTCACGGTTAGCCCGTCGCAGCTCTGCCGGGCTGGCATTGAACAGCGGCACACCCACGATGGTAGCGACCTCGAAATAGAGGCCGATATCCGTCCCCGGGTCCCCGTTTTCAATGCGCCGCAGGGTGACACGCGTGATGCCTGCCCGCTCAGACACATCGGAGGCGGTCATGCGCCGCTCGATACGATGCGTACGGACAAGGCGCCCCAGCAGCTCGACCGCCTCACGGGTAGAGGGTGAGTAAACTCTTTGCCTGATGGCCATAAAATGGATTTTTGAGTATCCACAATCGTTGATTAAGGATACTCAGCTATCCATTTTGCTTCAATATTGAATCAGCGAATGCACCGGTGCATCGGTCATGTGCTCGCGGGCGGCGAGGAAGGTGAGCTCGATCACGAAGCTGTAGCCCAGCATCTCGGCGCCGAGCCGGCGCAGCAGATCACCCGTGGCGCGTGCGGTCCCGCCGGTGGCAAGCAGGTCATCGACAATCAGGGTTCTGGCGCCCTGGTGCAGGGCATCGCGATGCACTTCCAGGGCATCGGTGCCGTATTCGAGCTGGTATTCGCAGGCATGGACTTCCGATGGGAGCTTGCCGGGTTTGCGCACCGGGATGAAGCCGGCACCCAGGTGATACGCCAGGGCTGCACCGAAAATGAATCCGCGTGATTCGGTCCCGACGATGTACTCCGGCGTGGGTCCCTGGATGGCATCCGCCAGCAGATCGACCGCGAGGTGGAAACCCTCGGCGTCCCCGAGCAGCGGCGTAATATCCTTGAAGACGATGCCCGGCTTGGGGAAGTCCGGGATATCGCGGATCAGGCCCTGCACTTGCGCGATGGCGGCCTCTCGATCCTTGATCACGGTGTTCATTGGCGGTGTCTCCCGAGTCCTTGAGTGCAACCAGGGCGCATGATAGCCAGAAAACCCGGTCGCCTGCGACGGCTGCTAGAATCGCATCATGACCGAAGACGAAAATGCCTACGAACGAGGCGCCCGCGAGACGGTGGAGCTTGGCAACCGCCTGGCGGATTCCGATGCGGAGGCGGAGCTTGGCGAAATTGCCGACGGCCTGCTCGCCGGCGCCATTCAGTACTGGCTCTATGCCAGCCAGCCCTGTGGCGATCCGGGATGCGAGGAATGCAAGCCACTATGCACCGCGGAATTGCGACTGGAGGCGATGCGCAACGCGCTGGAGGAATTCGCCCGCAGCAGCGAGTACTTCCACACGCCAACGGATTTTGATGCGGGACGGGCCTGACGGCGAGTCGGGGGCTGGCGGCTAGCGGCGCCCGGCCAGACCGTTCAGTGCCGCCAGGACTTCTTCCGGACGGACGGATCGGGCGCGCGCCGCATCGCCAGCTGAATCAGCCGCCGCAAGGGCCTGCAGGCAATCACGACACAGGCAATCATCGTAGGTGTGGGCAATGGTCTCCCGCACTTCGTCGGTCAGCACCACATCCACGCACTGACACCGGTGGATACTCCCCTGCCGGCACTCAAATCCGTTGCCACAGCGTGGGCAGCGCTTGGGCTCATGCTCAGGCATTCGTTGTCCCAGAGCGGGTGGATTGGATCTCTCGGGGGTTGGACGCCGTGGCCCCATCGCGGGTCGCGCTCGCATCCTGCGCGAAGGCACCGGCATCGATCCAGCCGCCATTGGCTGCCTCCTCATCCAGTCGATCCATGATCGCCAGCCGTTTCTCCTCGGGATAATCGCGCCACTCGGCGATCTCCGTCTCGGTGCGGCCACAGCCGATGCAGCGACCGTTCTCGACCTCACAGATGCTGATGCAGGGTGACGAAGCGCTCATGCGTCCTCCACTAGATGTAGTGGGGCAGTTCTAACAGAAACCCAACGGAGAGGACAAATCAGCGAGAGCACCTGCAGGACTGGATGGCCTGGAGATGCGTTCGAATCCGCCCACGGCGGCGCGCGCATCGGAGATCGTAATCCATTTGAAGCCGCAGCCAGAACTCGGGCGATGTGTCGAAATAAGTGGCCAGCAGTAATGCCGTTTGCGCCGTGATGCGGCGTTTGCCGCTGAGAATATCAGTGATGCGGTTTACCGGAACCTGCAGCGCCCGCGCCAGGGACGTTGGCAGCAGGCCCCGCGGCAGCATGAAGCTGGCTCCGAGGATCTCACCCGGAGGAACAGGCGCGTCGGCGTCATCGACAAGTGCCGGGTCACGAGGGTCGGCGGATGGAGATTCGCCCGCAGCGTATGGCTCTGTGGGACAGAGTCTGGACATCGGATCATCCATCAACGGGCACCTCCTCCAGCCTGATGCCATGAGCCTCGCCATCTCGGAACTCAAAGGACAGGAACCATCCATAGCCCACATGCAGATGACACATCTGCGGTTCGCCTCCTGGCCCAGCCGCTGGCTGAATGGTCGAGGCGGCTGTCGGGTGCCTGGTGGTCGAGGCTACTGAGAGCTCATCGAACGGGATGGACTCATCAACCAGCAGCTCAAGCCGATTGCTGACCGCGCTTCTCAGGTCATCGAGAGAGATCGCGGCATGGAGGATGGACAAATCCCGCCTTACCGCAAACAGCAGTCGCGGATGCATTCGTCGGGGACGACGTCCATGCCAGATCGCTCTCAAGCCAGGGACTGCGAAGGATTTGAGCATTCCAGGTGACACTCCTCGGATCGGATCAGGCGTCCTCGGCAACGAAACACGGCGCGAGGTTGGCGCTAGATCACTGGTTCACTTGCCCCCAGAAGAACATGACGCAATGCGCTACGAGCGACCTTTCGTCGGCGAATTCACGCAGGAGTGACGAGTGACGGTATGCCGCTGACGAGCGGTAGCAAGGGGTGGGGAGCATCGGGAGGTGGGGAGGTCTTTGAGCGCTATGCGCATGTTGGACAGAGTGCTGATGGACACTTTACGTATCGCATAACCAGAATGCCGGGCGGCGTCTGACGGATGGACAGAGTTAAAGCGCTTCAGTCGGATGTGCAGCACCTTTCACGCAGACTTAACGCGTCACCGCCCTTGAACGCGTTATGCATCACGTCGCGCATTACTCTGTCCAACGTGTGCAGGGGGGAAAGAGAGGGGGAGCAGGCGCTTCCGCGGACGGCAAGCCACGACTCACGCGGCATCAATAGGGCTCCGGCCCTGGGGCGCATGCTAGGCTGATTCGATGTCAGATGAGTTCGATCAACCGGATATCCCCTATTTCCGGCAACGCCTTGAGGCGATGCGCTCGGAGATCGAGGCGCTGGAGCAGACGCGGGATGTATCGCGAGCCACGGTGGAGCTTGATCAGACCCGGGTCGGGCGTCTCTCGCGAATGGATGCGCTACAACAACAGGCGATGGCGCAGGCGACCGATGAACGCGCTCGGCTCACGTTGAAGCGCATCGCCTCGGCCCTTCAACGCTGCGAGGATGGCAGTTACGGCGAGTGTCTGCGATGCGGGGAATTCATCAACCCCCAGCGCCTCGAGGTCGACCCGGCCGCCACACTGTGCATTCGCTGCGCAGAGCAATAACCGGCCAGAAGCGCACATCCCGACGAATCCGCGCCAGGCTCGAGACAAACGCCCGAGCTGAACACCCGTCAGCTCAGAAAAAGCGCGTAGGCCGGGTTATCCGACTCGTTCCGGTACGGGTAGCCGAGCTTGTCGAGGCTCGCCTCGAACTTCCCGCGCTGATCCGGCGGCACCTGGATGCCGACCAGCACCCGCCCGTAATCGGCGCCGTGGTTACGGTAATGGAACAAGGAGATATTCCACCGCCGTCCCAGGCGCTTCAAGAAGTTGAGCAGTGCCCCGGGCCGCTCCGGGAAACGCACATGGTAGAGGACCTCATGGTCCACGTTGTGGCCCCGGCCGCCGACCATATGCCGGACATGCACCTTCGACATTTCGTCCTCGGTGAGATCCAGAACCGGGTACCCCCGGGCCTCGAGTGCGGCGACCACCTCATCACGCTCCGCGAGCCCGTCATTGAGGCCGATACCCGCAAAAACATGGGCCTCATCGGCGTGGGCATAGCGATAATTGAACTCCGTGATCGCGCGGTTGCCGATGGTTTCGCAGAACTCGCGGAAGCTGCCGGGGCGCTCGGGAATGGTCACCGCCAGCACCGCTTCGCGATGCTCGCCAAGCTCCGCACGCTCGGCGACGTGAGCCAGGCGCGAGAAATTCATGTTGGCCCCGCAGTTGATGCCGATCAGCGTTTCGCCCGTCACACCACGCTGCTCGACGTACTTCTTGATGCCGGCAACGGCCAGGGCACCGGCAGGTTCCATGACGGTCCGCGTATCCTCGAATATGTCCTTGATACCGGCACAGATTTCGTCCGTACTCACCAGCATGCACTCGTCCACCAGCTCGCGGCAGATGCGGAACGTCTCCTCTCCGATCTGGCGGACGGCCACGCCATCGGCGAAAATGCCCACCTCGTCGAGCGTTACGCGCCGACCGGTGGCCATGGCACGCTCCAGCGTGGGGGCATCCTCGGGCTCCACGGCGATGATGCGGATATCCGGACGAAGCTGCTTGATGTAGGCCGCAATCCCGGCGATGAGCCCGCCCCCGCCGACGGGAACGAAGACCGCATCGATCGGACGCGGATGCTGACTGAGGATCTCCATACCCACGGTACCCTGGCCGGCGATGACGTCCGGATCGTCGTAGGGCGGGATGTAGGTGAGCCCCCGCTCCTCCACGAGTTTCTCGGCATGGGCCTTGGCCGCATCGTAGTTATCGCCGTGCAGGACCACGCGTCCGCCGAAGTTGCGCACCGCATCCACCTTGATGCTGGGCGTGGTCCGGGGCATGACGATCGTGGCGCGAATGCCGAGGTTCTTCGCCGATAGCGCCACACCCTGGGCATGGTTGCCCGCCGAGGAGCAGATCACACCCTTTGCGCGCTGCGCCTCGGTCAGGCTCGCGATCTTGTTGTAGGCACCGCGGATCTTGAACGAAAACACCGGCTGCATGTCTTCCCGCTTGAGCAGCACGTGATTGCCGAGCCGACGGGAGAGATTGACGGCGGATGTCAGCGGGGTCTGATGCGCGACATCATAGACGCTCGCGGTGAGGATGCGTTGTAGATAGGATTTCATGCCAGAACGGGAATTCGCCCTAAAAGGCTTTAGTGTACAGGAGAGACCAGGCCATGAGCGCCGATGCGCAGAAACGTCTCGCCGCCGAAGCGGCAGTCGAGAAAGTCGAGGCGGGCACCATCATCGGTGTCGGCAGCGGGTCCACCGTCAATCACTTCATTGACGCGCTGGCCGCCTCGGATATTGAAATCGAGGCCGCTGTAGCGGCCTCCGAGGCCAGCGCCGAGCGATTGCGGGGTCACGGCATCGAGGTCCGGGATGCCAACAGCGTCTCGGAACTGGCGATCTATGTCGACGGGGCCGACGAGATCAATCGGCACCTTCAGATGATCAAGGGCGGTGGCGGTGCGCTCACGCGGGAGAAAATCGTCGCGGCCATCGCCGATCGCTTCATCTGCATCGTCGATGCAAGCAAGCAGGTGACCGCACTGGGCGACTTCCCGCTGCCGGTGGAGGTGATTCCCATGGCCCGCTCCCATGTGGCGCGCCAGCTCGTCCGCCTCGGTGGGCGCCCGGAACTGCGCGAGGGCTTCACCACGGACAACGGCAACCTCATCCTGGATGTCCGCGCCCTGGACCTGTCAGAGCCGATTCACCGTGAACAGCAGCTCAACAACATCGCCGGCGTGGTCACCAATGGACTGTTCGCCCTGCGGCCCGCGGATGAACTCCTGGTGGGAACGGACACCGGCGTGCAGCGGTTCACGGCGGCCTAAAGCGCCGCGATGCAAAAGTTCCTCATCACCGCCGGCCTTGTCATCCTGATCATCGGCCTGCTCTGGCCGCTGATCAGCAAGTTGGGGCTGGGTCGGCTACCGGGCGACATCCTCGTCCGGCGGGAGGGCTTCACGTTCTACTTCCCGCTCGCCACCTCGATTATCGTCAGCGTCGTGATCACGCTGATCATCTGGTGGTTTCGGCGCTGAGGTCACAGGCCAGGCGGGATTCAGCCCGAACGGTATACTGCGTCATGGCTACCGATATTGACTGGCACAACTTCTCTCTCCGTTACCAGCAACTCCATGGTGATGCGGTAAGAGAGGTTGATCGAGACCGAATGAAGCCCCTCAAGACGCCCTCTCAAGGCATGCAGTCGCAGCGACGGATGGAAAGGATCGACCTCGAGCAATCTCAATGTCTTGAGGTACTGGCTCTTTAGATCCGGATGCCGTTTGAGCCATTTGGCAGCACGTCGGTTATAGCTTTGCGTAAAGACGAGCGCATAGCTCATCTCTTCGTGCTCAGCCGCTCCACATGCTCGTCGGCAGACTCACGCACGAAGCGCCCTGCATCACGGTCTGCACGCGACTCCGCGAGTGCTGCCTCGAGCTCGCATTCGCGTAAGTGGGTGTACTGGGTCATGTCCATGACCACATAGCGGCGCTCTCCCCTCACCGAAACCACCGCCTCGGTCTCGTTCTTCAACGCCTCCTCGATCGCGGAGACGCCACGGGTTTTCAGTTCATTAGCGGTGAGATCACTCACAACGCCCTCCAGAATGTTGTCATTCGTACGATTCAGTGTGCGCTTTACCGGCCCATTTCGTAAAGGCAGGGCGCCTATCCCCTCCCTCGCAACCGCGCCCAAAGCCGGCCGAGGAATTCGTGCCAGGCGGCCTCGGTGGTGCGCAGGTCATCGGCTTGCGGCGCAAAATCGCCGGGCAGGGCAAAGCGCTCGGGCGCGGCCCGGTGGGCCGTTGGGGCCGCGACAGGCTCCAGACTCTGGCTCTGGAACTCGGCGATGGCCCGCGGTAGATGGCTCGCCGAGCTTACAACCACCGGCTTGCGGAACCCGGCGCCGGTTCCATCCGCGCTCAAGGTGTCGATGAGATCGACATAGGCCGCCGCCTCCTCCGCGGTATTGCGTGCCGTCGGCAGCATGCGAATCCGCGCCCGTGGCACGCCCAGCGCCACCGCGAGGTCCGCGGCGATTTCCGCCTGGGACCGCCCATACGGCAGCGCCCCGCTTGTCACAAGCAGGGCATCGGGACGCAGCCGCCACAACCGAATACCCTCGATAAGCCGCTGCAGCGAGGTCGACGACAGCTGCGCGCTCAACGGCAGCGAGGGATCGTCAACGGCGCCACCCCCCAGCACGACAATCGCCGCGACATCCCCGGGCAGCGTCCGGCCGGGTCCATCGGGCGCACTGACCTCCACCGGCGTGTAAACCCGCTCCAAAGGGACCATGAGCGTGTTCGAGACCGGCCACCAACTGATCAGGGCCAGGGCCAGTGTCGTCACGCCGATCAGCGCGAGGCCACTGCGCCGCCAACGCGTGAAAGCGGCCACGAGAAGCCCGACCAGCAGGGCCATCACGACCAGGCTCAGCGGCTTGAGCAGCGCACCAACGAGTTTGGTGAAAAGGAACATGACCCCTCCGGGCGCAAGGCTTAGCCCCGATCGTGAACCTGGTAGGGAACCCGGATCTCAGGTGACGTCACCCGAAAGGCCCGCTGGTCGCGGGTCACCAGAAGGGCATATTCGCAGCGGGCGGTCGCCCAGATGATGGCATCGGGCAGTTTGATGGACTGCTCTCGTCTAATTGCGACGGCCGCCTCCATGACCGCCTCATCGACTGGCAGCACCCGGAATCGCATGAGAAAAGCACGAAGAGAGGCATCCTCGGCTGGTGTGGCGCCGGCCATTACTTCCATCCAGGTAATCGCGCTAACTAGTGCCACATCATGCCGCGCGAGTTCCTCTCTTGCCGCCTCTAGGCCCGAGAGAAAATCGATAAGGATATTGGTATCGAATACCGCTTTCATCGCTCATCCCATTCCGCCCGTATGCGGCGCTGATAGGCCACACCACCGTGGATGACATCCTGGCGATCGCGCCATAGTCCGAAGGCAGCATCATCGCTAATCGAAGGCTCATGAGCATGGATGTAGCTCTCCACAGCCCGACGAATCAGCTCGGCGCGAGAGACCTGGTCACGCTCGCCGAGCTCGCGCAGTGCGGCGATCTGAGAATCCGGCAGATCAATGATGGTTCGCATGACAACACCTCCGATGCTTTGGACTATATGATGACGTCATCTGATATCAATGTCCATGTAGCGATCCCATTGCTCACCTCAAAGGGAAATCTCCCGGCCTATGAAGAGAGAAGCCGGTCGATGGCGCGCTTCAGCTTGCGGGAGTCCGGGCCGGTCAACGCGCCGAAGACCTCGACGACCTCGCCGTCGGGGCCGACCAGGTACTTGTTGAAATTCCAGCGCGGGGCACGGGTCTGGCGGGCGGCTTCGGCGAAGATCGGATGGGCGTTGGCGCCGCGCACCGGCACCGTCGCCATCATGTCGAAAGTCACCCCGAAGTTCACGAAGCAGGTCTCGGCGGCAGCGGCCTCGTCATCAGCCTCCTGGTTGAAGGAGTCCGACGAGAAACCGATGACCTTCAGCCCCTTGCCGGCATATTCCTGATGCAGTGCCTCCAGCCCCTCGAACTGGCCGGTAAAGCCGCAGTGGCTGGCGGTGTTCACCAGCAGGACCGCGGGGGCGTCAGCCGCCAGTTCCTTGACGTTGACCACCTCACTTGAGTGCAGCCGGCGCATGTCGTGATCGAACCAGTCGTAGGCCTGGGCGGTGGATGTCATGAGGATGGCTCCCATCGCGATGGTCATCAGGCAGGTCACCGTGCGCGCGAATCCCATGGTCTTCCCCTTCAGTAGTGATAGCGGAGCTGAGCGATCACCAGCGTCCCATCCATCACCTTATAGACCAACCGATGCTCGTGATCGATCCGTCGCGACCAATAGCCGGAGAGTGCGTGACGCAGTGGCTCCGGCTTGCCCGGCCCGGCAAATGGCGCTCGCTGGATTGCCTTGATGAGCCGATTGATGCGTTGCAGGGTCCGGCGATCCGCCCTCTGCCAGAAGAGGTAATCCTCCCAGGCGTTCGCGGAAAACAGAATCTTCATTCCGCGAGCGGATGCTCTTTACCACCTCCCGCTTCCAGTTCGGCAACGGATTCGAGCAGCCGCCGGGCATTTCGCGGAGCGCGCAGGAGCAAGGCCGTCTCCTGCAGGGATTCATAATCCTCGAGGGACATCATTACCACGGAAGATGACCGACCCCGGGTAATCGTGACCGGGGCATGGTCCTCACAGACCCGCTGCATGGTCCCGGCGAGATTGGCCCGCGCCTTGGTGTAGCTGATTGCGTCCATTGCGCCTCCTTTACGTACAGTAAACTGTACGCTTTTGCTCAGCCGCTGCAAAGCAGAAGCGGCCCACGGCCGGAGTTATCCGAGTGCGGTCAGCCTCTGCCGATGGAAGCCGATGTGGTTTCGCGTCCCGCGTAGTTGGCCTCGATCCACTCGCGGTAGGCGCCACTTTGCACGCGCTGCACCCACTGCGGATGGTCGATGTACCACTGGATGGTCTCGCGCAGGCCGGCCTCGAAGCTGTGGGCGGGCCGCCAGCCGAGCTCCGATTGAATACGGCGGCTGTCGATGGCGTAGCGCCGATCATGCCCTGGTCGATCGGCGACATACTGAATGAGATCGCGATGGCTCCCCGAGCCCCCGCCGGCCGCCTGGCCACGGCGCGCGTCCAGCATGTCGCAGATGGCTTCGACGACCTGCCGGTTGGTGCGCTCGGCATCACCGCCGATGTTGTAGGTCCGCCCCACCTCACCCCGCTGCAGCACGACCCATAGCGCCTCGGCATGATCCTCGACATGCAGCCAGTCACGGATCTGGCCGCCATCGCCGTAGAGCGGCAGCGGCTTGCCGGCCATCGCGTTCAGGATCATCAATGGGATGAGCTTTTCCGGGAATTGATAGGGCCCATAGTTGTTGGAGCAGTTGGTGACGACCACCGGCAGCCCGTAGGTGCGATGCCAGGCGCGGACCAGATGATCGCTCGCCGCCTTGCTGGCGGCGTAGGGCGAGCTCGGCGCGTAGGGGGTCGACTCGGTGAAGGCCGGCGCCTCTAGGGGCAGATCGCCGTAGACCTCGTCGGTGGAGATGTGGTGAAAGCGGAATCGCTCGCGGGGGCTGGCAACGGCGGGGCCCGGGGGCAACGGATACGCCTGGCCTGTGGCAGCGGGCGCAGCGGCGGGGCCGTCCGATCGGTCGTCCAGTGATGAC
Organism: uncultured Ectothiorhodospiraceae bacterium; assembly: GCA_913056385.1. Lineage (GTDB taxonomy): Bacteria > Pseudomonadota > Gammaproteobacteria > Nitrococcales > Nitrococcaceae > Spiribacter. The sequence goes on along the minus strand of CAJXND010000004.1, from coordinate 9,815 downwards.
CCGTACTCACGGGCGACGGCGAGCAGGTTCTGTGTGCCGACCACATTGGTGTCGACAAACACCTCTGGGCCCAGGATCGAGCGGTCGACATGGCTCTCCGCCGCCAGGTGCATGACCGCATCCGGGCGATGATCCCGGAATACCCGCTCCAGCGCGGCGCGATCGCGGATATCCACTTTTTCAAACCAGTAGCCCGGATCCATGTCGAGGCCCGGCAGAGACTCGGGGTTACCGGCATAGGTGAGCGCATCGACGTTGACCACCTCGGCAAGCTGCCGGGCGCGGAGAAAGCGGATCAGCGCCGAGCCGATAAAGCCGGCGCCGCCTGTAACCAGGATCTTCATTCTAGCGAATCACCTCGACAGCCAACCGGATGTCCAAATCCCGCCAGGCCTTATCAGTGGTCAAAACCTGGGCGTCATAATCGATCGCCAGCGCCAAACAGGCACGGTCGGCAAGCGACAACCCCAACTTGCGCGTCGTTGGCCACAAGCCAGCCGCAATCTCCGCCTGATCAAGCGTGAAGGGCTCGAGGCAAATGCCAATTTCGGCAAGATCAGTCGCGAGCCCGGCGGTATCAGCACCGAATTGAGCGGCCTTTTGGATGACTTCGGAGAGATTGACGCTGGATAAAAGCGCCCCGTCCAGACAATCACCAACCCTTGAGCCACCCGGCTCATCCTGTAGATACGCCAGGAGCGCCGATGCATCAATGACGATGAGTTTGCTGCTCAATCTACTGCGTTTTCCGACGCGTTCCCGGATCGGTCATCGGATGTCAGCCCTTTGACTGACACCTCCTGGGCCGCCTCTGCTCGCCGGTCAGCAACAAGGGATTCAGCAAGGCTGATCTCCGGGTCAATCCGACGAAAACGCTCATGCAGACGACGCTCGACAACCTTCCGCGGCTCCAGGATGAGTGACCCATCTTCAACCCGAATGAGCAATCGGCCGCCGGATTCCATACCCAGCTCTCGACGGAGCTTCGCGGGTATAACCAAGCGGCCTTGAGGTCCGATCTGTATTTCTTTATTGGATGATGTCATCGGTTTGACGCCATAAAACCTGACATGTGCCATATTCTAGCAAAGGTGGCACATGCTGCGTTAATAGCGCTCAGCATCCCTGGCCCGGCGCATGACCACCCCGGCTTCCTGTCGGGCCATGGGCATTGCGTCGGTCAATGCGCGCAGACGGGCGGCATCGACCGGCTGCCGCTGCGCTTAAATGGCACCGAGCATTGGCCAGCTCAACAATTTTCACACCTCATACCCCTGCGGATTCTGCCGCTGCCAGTGCCAGGCATCGCGCATCATGGCGTCAAGATCGTGTCCCGCCTGCCAGCCGAGCTGCTGGCGGGCGAGTGTGGGGTCGGCGTAGCACTCGGCGATGTCGCCGGGTCGGCGGGGCGCGACCTGCACCGGAACAGAGCGACCCGAGGCCTTTTCGAAGGCCGCGACCGCCTCACGGACGGAGTAGCCTCGGCCGGTGCCCAGGTTCCAGACATGGCAGTTGGCGGACGCCTGAGCGCCCGCGGCCTGTGGCGACTGATCCAGCTGGTCCGGCCGCTCCGACACCGCATTCGCCAGAAACTCCAGCGCCCGGACATGCCCTCGGGCCAGATCCACGACATGGATGTAATCCCGCACGCCGGTGCCATCCGGTGTCGGGTAATCGTCGCCAAAAATCGACAGGGCCTCCCGTCGGCCCACTGCCACCTGGCTGATGTAGGGCACGAGGTTGTTGGGAATGCCCTGCGGGTCCTCCCCGATCTGGCCGCTGGCATGCGCGCCCACCGGGTTGAAATAGCGCAGCAGCGCCACCGACCAGCGCGAATCCGCTGCCGCCAGATCGCGCAGGATCTGCTCGATCATGAGCTTGGAGTAACCGTAGGGGTTGGAGGGCCGGCCGGTGGGGGTGTTTTCGTCGATGGGCACCCGCGCGGGATCGCCATAGACCGTGGCCGAGGAGCTGAAGATCATGCGCCGCACGCCGGCCGCCTCCATGGCCTGCGTGAGCGCGAGGGTGCCGCCGATGTTGTTCTCGTAGTAGGCGAGCGGCTGTTCAGTGCTTTCGCCGACGGCCTTGAGGCCGGCGAAGTGCATGACGGCATCGATACCCTCCCGGAGCACATCCTCCATCGCCGCCCGGTCGCGGATGTCGGCCTGCACAAACGGCACATCGCGCCCGGTTAGTGCCTCTACACGTCGGAGCGACTCCCGCGAGCTGTTGGAGAGGTTATCCACGCCGACCACTTCGTGCCCGGCGTCGAGCAGTTCGAGGGCTGCATGAGAGCCGATATAACCCGTGGCACCGGTGACGAGCAGTTTCATGTCGCAGGCCCTTACGAGGAGGGGGCGGTTTGATCGCTGCCCGGGGTGTCACCGCCGGCGATAACCCGGAGATGCCGGCGCTTGTCGACCTCGGTGGCCCGGGACAGGCCCGGCCGATCGAACCCGACCACGCATTCGGCGAGTATGCGTTCCGCCGAATGTGGATCCTGGGCCCGGCAGGCTGCCTCCAATCGTTCCAGGCAGTCGGTGATCTGCCCGCTGGTCAGACCCTCTTCCCGCGCCCGCTGAATCATCGGATGATCCGTGCCGGCACAGTTCTCCCCGAGCAGAAGCTCCTCATAGAGCTTCTCGCCGGGCCGCAGGCCGATGTACTTGATGGAGATGTCACCCAGCGGGTTGTCCTCGTCACGCACAGTGAAACCACTGAGCTGGATCATGCGCCGAGCGAGCTCCTGGATCCTGACCGGTCCTCCCATGTCCAGGACGAAGACCTCCCCGCCTTTCGCCAGCGAACCGGCCTGAATGACCAGGCTGGCCGCTTCGGGAATGGTCATGAAATACCGCGTCACCTCCGGGTGGGTGATGGTCACCGGCCCGCCCTCGCGGATCTGGTCCCGGAAAAGCGGAATCACCGAGCCCGAGGAACCCAGGACATTGCCAAAGCGGACCATGCTGAAGACGGTATGCGACGAATCGGCGGCCAAGGCCTGTAGTCCGAGTTCCGCCACCCGCTTGGTGGCACCCATGATGCTGGTCGGGCGCACCGCCTTGTCCGTGGAGATCAGCACAAAGGTATCCACCCCGGCATCCTGGGCGGCGACTGCCGTATGCCAGGTCCCGAAGGCATTGTTGCGGATCGCCTCCAGCGGGTTGGATTCCACCAGGGGAACATGCTTGTATGCCGCCGCATGGTAGACCGTCTCGACGCCATTGGTGCGCATGCAATGCGTCATTCGGTTACGGTGGACGACCGAGCCGAGCAGTGGAACCACCTCGCAGTCGTGGCCGTGCGTCTCGGCAAGCGCCCTGAGTTCGTGATCAATGCGGTAGAGGCCCAGTTCGGAACGCTCGAATATCACCAGTCGCCGGGGCGCCAGCATGATGATCTGGCGGCAGAGCTCGCTGCCAATCGAACCACCGGCGCCAGTCACCATCACCGAACGACCCTTGATGGAGCGCTCGAGGAGCTGCTGGTCGGGATTGACCGGATCCCGACCGAGCAGATCCTCGATGTCGACCTCCCGAACATCCCTGAGCCTCGCCGACCCGGTGACCAGATCCGTCATGCTGGGGATTGTCCGGACATGCACCGGATGACGCTCGAGCTGCGCCATGATCTCGCGGCGTCGCTGACGGGAGGCCGAGGGCAGGGCGACGAGGACCGAGTGAGCGCCTAGGCGGCGGATCAGCTTGTCCAGTTCGCTCGGCGGATACACCGGTACGCCATGCAGCAGCGTGCCATGCAGCTGCCGGTTGTCGTCGATGAAGGCCACCGGGATGTGCTCGCCGGTGGCCATGAGCGAGCTCAGCAACTGCAGCCCGGCGGATCCGGCACCATAGATGATCACGGGCTCCTGATTGCCACGCGAGCGGGCGTACTGCTGGCGCCAGGCACGGACCATGAAGCGGCTTCCGCCCACGAACAGAAGCCCCAGCAACCAGTAGATGATGATGGTGGTTCGGGGAACGGCATCCAGGCCGCCAAGCGCAACAAGCGCGATAAAGGCCAGCGTCGAGAGCGAGACGCCCCGCAGGACCGACCAGACATCCCAGGGCCCCATGTGCCGCAGGACGGAGTTGTACATGCCCGACCAGTAGAAAAGCGGCAGGCTGAGCGCCGGCAACAGGAGATGCAGATACCAGAACTGGTAGAACTTCTCGGAGAAGCTATCGCCCATACGCAGGCCAAAGGCCGCCCAGACGACGATGGCCATGAGCAGCGCATCGCCAATCATCATGGTGACGCGCTTCTTGGGCCTTCCCATATCCAGAAAACGGCGAATGAAACCCTGATCAGCCACTGATTCTCCCGTGAATCGCTCGATACTCATTCCCTTGAGTGGATGCGATCGCCCCGGCCGGCGCCAGTCATCGTCTGCATTATGTAGCGAAAATAGGCGGGTATCGAGAGAGACGCCAGCATGCGGGCATCCCATTCAGCCAATTTTCCGGGATCGGACATGTCCACCCCATGAATCTGGGCGAGTCCGGTAATGCCGGGCCGGTGGCGGAACACGCCTCTCGCCGCGCGGGCATCGATCAGCTCCCGCTGCTCGAGCAGGCAGGGTCGTGGCCCGACGAGGCTCATGTCCCCTTTGACGACGTTCCAGAGCTGGGGCAGCTCATCGAGCTTGGTGCGGCGCAGGAAGGCACCGAGGCGGGTGACGGCCGCCTGATCCGCCAGATGCGTGGCGACCGACGGTGTGCCGGGATGCATGGTGCGGAATTTGACGAGGGTAAAGGTTTTTTCGTGCCGGCCCACTCGTCGCTGGCGGAAAAGCGGCGAACCGGTCTCCGCGAAGCCCGCCAGTAGAACGCCGAGGAAGACCGGGAGCAGCAGGACGCCACCCACCGTGGCAAGGATCAAATCCAGCCCCCGGATGACGCCTCGGCGCATCATGGGATCGCCTCACTGTGGACATGCCGGGCAACGGCGTCATGCAGCCCCGCCTCAAGACTGAGGGGCGGACGCCAGCCGAGCATCTCCCGCGCCTTGCGGGTATCGACCGTCAGAGAGCCGAGCAGACGGTCGAGGCTCCCTGTGCGCCCGACGAGCCGTGCGCCGGCACGCAGCATTCCCGGCGGGATGCGGAGAAGCTTCGGATCATGACCCGCGGCACGGGCGAGCATCTGCAGCAACGCTGCGGTTGAGACCGTTTCCTCGTCGGCCACATGGAATACCTGGTTCTCGGCCTGGGGATGCGTCAGCACTCGAAGGATGAAATCCACGAGGTTATGCAGCCCGACAAAACTGCGCTCATTATCCGTGACCCCGCCCAGCGGCAGCGGCCGGCAATGGCGGGTCCAGGCCAGGAGGCGGCCGAAATTGCCGGGCGCATTCGGCCCGTAAACGAGCGGCGGACGGATGACGGTCAGGGACATCGCAGTACCCGGAATGGCCTCCCACAGGGCCCTTTCCGCCTCGTATTTACTCCAGGCATACGGATCGGCCGGGGCCGGCGCACGGGTCTCCGTCAGTGGCGCCAGACCGGACCGGCCCAGAACACCGATCGAGCTCAGGTAGACAAACCGCCTGATCCCGGCCTCGTATGCCTGCTGCGCCAAGGACACGGCCGCCTCCACATTGATCGCGCGGAGATGGCTCCGGGATTGCCCCGACGTGCCTTCATGGGCACGGGCGGCAAGATGAATGACGACATCGGCGTCTTCCAGGAGCGAGCGCCAGTCCATGGCCGAGGCCGTCCGGACCTCGAGCGGCACCCATCGAGCACCGCCGCTGACGACTTCATCCCGTTCCGGTCGCCGACGGCACTGGGCAGTGACCTGATACCCATGGTCGACCAACGCGGCGCAGAGCACGCTCCCGATGAAGCCCGTGGCACCGGTGACAACAACACGGGAGGGTACATGGGGCCTATCCATGGGCAGAATGACCGGAATGGTCGGCCAGTATCCGCTCATAAAGGGCATCGTAGGCCTCCGCCAGAGGCTCCCCGGCGAACAGCCTTTCATAGCGTTGCCGCGAGGCGATGCCCATGCGACGGGCCTCTTCCTCCTTCAATGCCAGCCTCTCCAGGGCACTGCGAAGACTGTCCGGGTCATCGGGCGGCACGACGAGCCCGGTTTCCTCGTGGATGTTCACGTAGCTCGTTCCGGTGCCCAGTTCGGTGGATATCAGCGGCCTGCCACACATTGCCGCCTCGATCAGGACCATTCCGAACGCTTCGGAGCGGCGATTCGACGGCAGCACGAGTGCGCGGCAACCTCTGATCAGTGCCATTTTCTCGGCGGCGCTGACCTGACCGAGGCATTTCAGGGCGCCCGCCGCCAGGCCGTGATCGGGCCGGCACTCCCGTTCAGTGCCCGGGCCGGCAACGGCAACGGGCAACGGGCTGCCGGAAGCGGCGTCTCGGAGGACCGACAGCCCCTTGTAAGATCGCGCAGCGCCAACGAAAAGAAAATAGCGATCAGGCGTCAGCCCGAAGGACGTCTCCAGGCTGACCCCCTCGGCTGCATCGAGGTCATCCCGGTAGCTCGACTCCGATATGCCGAGTGGAATCACCTCCACCCGGCCGGGTGAGGTTGAATCCAGCAGACGCAGGGCCGGGCTGGTCTGTCTGTAGGATGGGGAGGTGGCAACAACCGCCCTCATGGAGGCCAGCATTCGCGTCTGCAGAGGACGATAGCATCTGCCGAGGATCCCCTTTTCCACGACGTCGGAGTGATAGGTGATCAGCGAGGGCTTTTCAGGGCGTATGGCGAAATGCAGGCAGTCGGCAAAGGGCCACGGAAAATGGTAATGAATCAGGTCGGTGCGGTTGGCCTCTTGCCTGAAACGCGAAAGCGCGGCGACTCCGCCGATATCGCATGAGGCGGGCGCCACCCAGGATCGCGATCGCACCACCCGACCCTCGGGCCGCTCGACGGGCGCCATGTCACTGGCCGGGGAGAGCGCGAACACCTGGCTCTCAACACCCCGTGCCCGAAGCACGAGGGCGATCTGCCGGATTGCCTCGGCCGTCCCGCCCGGCGCATCAGGGAAGTAGCGCCGGTAAACATGGAGCACTCTCAAAACTCACGCCCGCGCCAGCGCCATCTCGGGAAACGTCATCTTCTGCGGCTGCTTCATGATCTCGAGCAGCAGCATGACGCGATCCTCTCCCTTGCGACTGTAGAAAACGCCCTCGAGACCGGCGAACGGCCCTTCGAGGATCCTCAAGCGGTCACCGGCCCGGTAGTCGGCGGGCGGTGTCGGGATGCAGCCGAATTCATCGACATGGTGCTGCAGGCCGTCCACGACCACGTCCGGAACCGCGGGGATCCGGTCGCCCCAGCGCACCAGCCCCGCGACGCCACGGGTCGAGCGAATGGGCGCCCAGTTCTCGGCGACGTCGTCGAGGTGAATGAAAAGATAGCGCGGAAAGAGCGATTCAACCAGCGTGGTCATCCGGCCCTGGCGCTTGCGCCTCACCCGGTGCTTGGGTCGGAAAACCTCGAAGTGCTGACGATCGAGATGCAGTTCCGCGCGCTCGTCTTCCCTGGGCTTGCAGTAAACCGCATACCAGCGTTTCATCCTTCGACCTCCCTCGACGCCAACCGCCTCATCGGTTCCGCTCCGCGGTGTTCATCCGCTGAACACTTGCCGACAAGGATGCCGCCCCCATCAACACAATGACAACCCCGCTTCCGGCGGGGGACTGGCCCATCATCCCGGGCCCGGGTATCGTTCCTGGCATGAGGATTCTGCTCACCGGTGCCGCCGGCTTCATCGGCTATCATACCTGCGAACGGCTGCTCGCCCGGGGTGACACGGTCGTGGGGATCGATAACCTCAACGACTACTACGACGTCCGCCTCAAGCAGGCACGCCTGGAGCGGCTGGCACAGCGCGATGCCGATCCGTCCGTGCCGGGGCGGTTTGCCTTCCGCAAAGCGGACCTCGCGGATGGCCACCGGATCCGGGAGGTTTTCGACGAGGGCTTCGAGCGGGTCATCCATCTGGCGGCGCAGGCCGGCGTACGCTATTCCATCGAGAACCCGCAGACCTACATCGACAGCAACGTCACCGGATTCCTGAACGTGCTCGAGGGCTGTCGCCACACCGACGTTGGCCATCTGGTCTACGCCTCGACCAGCTCGGTCTACGGCGCCAATACGCATATGCCATTCTCCGAGCATGAGCCGGCCGATCACCCCCTGGCCATTTACGGTGCAACCAAGCGGGCCAACGAACTGATGGCCCACAGCTATGCGCACCTGTTCGGCCTGCCCTGCACCGGACTGCGATTCTTTACAGTCTACGGGCCCTGGGGCCGGCCGGATATGGCCCTTTTCCTGTTTACCCGCAAAATTCTGGCCGGCGCGCCGATCCAGGTGTTCAACCATGGACACCATCAACGCGACTTCACGTTCGTGGGGGATATCGCCGAGGGCATCATCCGCGCCTGTGACAAGCCAGCCGCCGCCAATCCGAACTGGGACAGCGACGCACCGGACCCGGCGACCAGCAACGTGCCCTGGCGGATTTTCAATATCGGCAATAACCGGCCGGTCCAGCTGCTCGATTACATTCGCGTGCTGGAGGAATGCCTTGGCCGCAAGGCGGAAATGGAAATGCTGCCGCTCCAGCCCGGCGATGTCCCGGACACCTGGGCAAGCGCCGATGACCTGGCCGATGCGGTGGGCTACCAGCCCACCACGCCGGTGGAGACAGGCGTGCGGCGTTTCGTTGACTGGTATCGGGATTACTACGGCGTCTGACCGCCCCGCGCAGGCGTCGCCCTAGGCGAGGGTGGCCCGCAGCGACTCGCCCAGCCTGCCCAGCCCTTCCTCGGCCTCGGCGGCCTCTGCCGCCGGATCCGGACTCTCGGGCCTGCCCAGGTACGCCAGATAGATCTTGAGCTTGGGCTCGGTACCGCTGGGCCGGATGCTGGCATGGTAGCCCCCCGCCGCGGCGCCGGATCCGGCACTGTCCACACCGGCAAGATCCAGCTGGATGAGGTCCGTGGCGGGCAGGGGAATGGGTTCCGGATCAGTGCCATCGGGACGATGGCTCTCGGCGGCCTGATAGTCGTGGACGCGGGTGACTTGAAGCCCGGCGATCTCCGTGGGGGGATGCGCACGCAATGCCTGCAGCTTTTCGTTCATCCGTCCCCGGGCGCCGTCGCCGGTGAGCTTGATGTTGACCTGACGGTTAACGGACAGGCCATGCCGCTGATAAAGCGCCTGCAGTCGGGCATACAGCGTGGTCCCCGCGGCCAGCGCATCGCGGGCCATCTCGGCCACCACCACCGCCGCGGCGATGCCATCCTTGTCCCGGACCCGCCGCGTGGGACAGAAGCCAATGGCGTCTTCATACGCGTAGAGGAAACGGTCGCCCGTGGCTTCGCGTTGCAGGGCGCGATACCAGATCCACTTGAAACCGGTCAGTGTCTGTTCGAAGTCAATGCCATAGTGGGCGGCCACTCGCCCGAGCAGGCGTGAACTCACCACGGTGTTAATGACAAACGGTTGACCGCCGCCGGCCCTGTCCTTGTCTGTCGCCGCCGTGTGGCGGGCCATGAGGTAATCGCCCATGAGCACGCCGATCTGGTCACCCATCAGCACATGCCAGTTGCCCTGCTCATCCGGCAGGGCCACGGCCAGGCGGTCACCATCGGGGTCCGTGGCCAGTGCCACCTCGGCACCGACCTCGGCGGCAAGCTCGGTGAGACGGTCGAGGGCGCCCGGCTCCTCCGGGTTGGGAAACCGCACGGTGGGGAAGCCGCCATCCGGCGCCGCCTGTTCCGCGACCTCGTGCAGATCAATGTCACCCTGTCCGGCCAGCGCCGCCCGGCAAAG
>CAJXND010000003.1 GCA_913056385.1 uncultured Ectothiorhodospiraceae bacterium | reverse complement strand
GATGTCGTCTTCGACATGGGCCGCGTCGATGGCTATGGCAACCTCTGCAATAAGCTCTGGAATGCCGCGCGCTACGCACTGATGAACACCGAGGGCGAGGACTGCGGGCAGGGGGATGACGAGGCGGAACTCGGCATCGCCGAGCGCTGGATCATCTCTCGACTCCAGCACACCGAGCGCACCGTCATCGAGGCCCTCGAGGGCTACCGCATGGACCAGGCTGCGCAGGCGATCTACGAGTTCACCTGGGACGAGTACTGCGACTGGTACCTCGAGCTCAGCAAACCGACCCTGCAGGGCGATGCCGACCCCGCCCGCGTGCGCGGCACACGTCAGACGCTGGTGCGGGTGCTCGAGACGCTGCTGCGTCTGGCGCATCCGATCATGCCGTTCATCACCGAAGAAATCTGGCAGCGGGTGGCGCCACTCGCCGGGGCGGATGGCGAGACGCTCATGACCCAGCCCTTCCCCATCGCCGAGGCCGGCCGCGAAGACCCGGCCGCGGAGGCGGAGATCGACTGGCTGCAGCGCTTCATTCTCGGCATCCGGCGCATCCGTGGCGAGATGGACATCCCGCCAGGCAAACCTCTGCCGGTGCTGCTCGGCAACGCCGCCGATCTCGACCGCCAGTGGCTCGCCCGACATCGCGCCGCGCTCGATTTCCTCGCCCGCCTGGCGTCGGTGACTGTGCTGGAAACCGGCGAAGAGGCGCCGGAATCGGCCCTGGCCCTGGTCGACGAACTCGAAGTCCGCGTCCCCATGGCCGGCCTCATCGACAAGGCGGCCGAACGGGCCAGGCTCGACAAGGAACGCCGGCGCCTCGCCGACGATCTGGCGCGCACCGAGGGCAAGCTCGCCAACGAGGCCTTCGTCAGTCGGGCCCCTGCCGATGTCGTCCAGCGCGAGCGCGACAAGCTCGCCGAGGGTCGTTCGGCGCTGGCGCGCATCGACGAGCAGGTGGCCCGGATCGAGCGGCTCTAGCGCAGATAGGTCTCGTCGTCGAAGCTTCGGACCCAATCGGGCTGATAGACGGCGAGCGCCGTCATCACCGCGCCGTTGATGAAGCCCTCCGGGAACAGCACCAGCGGCAACAGCGCGAGGTAGTCGCGCTGGATGGCCCAGCCGGGCTGCAGGCCGAGAATGGCCATGAGCGCGGCGGAGACGAGAATGGGGGCGGCCAGGGCCAGCATGCCGCCCACAAAACCGCTACCGAGGAAGAAGATGAACGGGTTGGGCGGCAGCAGGCGGCGTAGCAGCCGGTGCGACCCGTCGGCCACCCAGACCGGCAGCACCGCCAGCAGCAGTCCCTGATAACCCGCCATCAGGGCATCGGTCTGGCCGGCGGCCATGGTGAGCAGCAGCGCGCCGGCGCCGGCCATCATGGCAAGCGCGGGTCCGAAGACCAGCACCAGGCTCGCCGTGCCGAGCAGATGCAGCGTCAGCCCTTCGCGCACGCCCACCTGCATGCTCCAGAGCAGCCCCGCCAGTGCCGTCGCCGCGATGAAGACCGTCACCAGCCCGTTGGCCCGCAATGCGCGCCAGGGCGACCGCCACGCCGCGCGGCCGATAACCAGCATGAAAACCGCCGTGAGCCCCCAGGCCATCCATGACGGCAGACTGTCCGCGGCAAGATTCATCCAGCACTCCGGTGACTAGCCACCACTCCACCACGGCTGGCCATGGACGCTCAGGCGGCCCTCATCCATCGACACCTCGAGCCGCCACTGGCCATCCTGCCGCCGGAGGATACCGAAGGCCTGGGCCTGCCGGACCCAGTCCGCCTGCCCGGCGGGGATGGCGGCGATCAGCGCGTCATCAATGCCGAGCTCCGCATCAAGGTGCAGAGCCGACCACAGTGCCATGCCGCTCTGTCCCGTCAGCAGCAACTCCGCCATCCGGGGCTTGATCTCGAGATTGGCACGCGCGCTCAGACCCGCCCCGGCATCATCCTGCATGCGAAACCGCGTGAGCGCCGCCCGAGGCCCGGGCTCGGCGAGCAGGGCCAGGGCATACCGCGAGTCCGACTCCAGGCCGGCCGGTGCCAGGCGTTCGATCTCCAGGCCGAGACCGCCGCGCAGCACCGGCTGGTCGGTCAGGTAGAGCCGCTCCCAGTCGAGCTCGAAATCAAGATCCATCAGTCCGGCCATGCGCCGGGCCTTGGTCCGGCCCTGCAGGCCATCGATCTGCAGCTCGGCGGCGTTATTCGCATCGTCCAGCCCGACCCCCTGCCAGAGGAGCTCCGCGGTCAGCCGGCCATCGCGGGAGGCATGTACCGCCTCGAACCGCATCGGATCAGACCGCAGTTGAAGCTGGCCCTGCCGATCCAGCGGCCCCGCGAGTGATTCAGCCCGCACCACAACCGACTGCCGACCGATCCCGATACGGCCACTGATGCGCAGGCTCCGGTCGGTCCCGCCGAGGCGGGCAAAGAGCCCGGCCAGCGCGCCGACCGGTTGCAGATAGCCATCAAATGCCGCACTGCTCCAGCCGTGCTGGACCGACTGGGTGAGTCGCAGTTCGACCGGGCCATCCGCCAGCCCGAGGGTCGCCCGGACGGGCGGCGCCAGGGCGGAGGGCGGCAGCTCGAGCATGGTGCGGACGCGGGCACTGAAAAGCCCGCGTTCATAGTCGACGATGCGTGCACCGGCGCCTTCCCGGGAGTCCGCGAGCCGGGCATCCAGCGCCGCGACCTGGTCATGCCAGGTCCGCTCGGCCTGCCATCCCATCAGGACCGGAACCGTGGCGGCCGCCACTCCGAGGGCGATCACCGCAACCGCCACCCATCTGAACGATTTTCTGCTCATCGATGCCCCTGCAACCGGCCATGGATCACGGGCGCATCATGCCCGGTGTAGGGGGTTTTGCCCAGCGAGGGCCGCCTCCAGCTCATGCATCAGTGGCGCCATGCGCTCATGTATCCGGCCATGGATGCCGCGCAGTCGCGCATAGAACGCCTGGTTGTCGGGATCCGGCGTAAATACATCGCCCCCGGCCGGGGCCATCGCCCGGGCCGCACTGGCCAGATCCGGATAGATGCCGACACCGCAGGCAGCGCAGATGGCGGCTCCCAGTGCCGCCGCCTCCAACCCGGGCTGTCGGCGCACCGGTACGCCGATGGCATCAGCGTGAATGCGGCACCACAGATCACTGCCCGCCGGCCCGCCGGTGGCCACCGCCTCGTGGGCGACAACCCCTGCCTCTACCCGCAATGCACTGACGAATCCCGCCTGCTCCAGCGCCACCCCCTCGATCAGCGCCCGGTAGAGGCTGGCCCGGCCGTCGGCATCGGAGAGCCCCAGAATCGCGCCGCGGGCGGCATCATCCCAGTGCGGGTTCATCACCCCCTCCCAGTAGGGAAGCAGTAACGCGCCGTATCCGCCGGGCGGAAGCGCCGCCGCCTCGGCCTCGAGTCGCTCGAGAACCGCCGCGTCGGCCACGGGATCGAGCCCCACCACCCGCTTGAGAAGCCAGTCCGAGAGCAATGCACCACTGCGCAGGCTGCTCTCCAGGTAGTAACCCTCACCGGCCCCGGCGGTGAGGGTACGCCAGGCGGGCGATACGGCGGGCGCCGACGACCACGCGCCGGCCACCACGGCTGTGCCGAGGTTGAGGTAGAGCCGGCCGTTATCCAGGGCGTCCACCGCCAGGCCACCCATCTGCCCGTCACCGCCGGCGGCAACCAGCGGTGTCCCCGCCGGCATGCCGGTGGCGCTGGCGGCATCTCTCGACAGCCCGCCAATGCGCGTGCCCGGCGCAACCACGCCTGGCAACTGATCCGTACGCAGGCCGACCCGCTCACACAGCTCGGCGGACCATTCCATGTGGCGGATATCGAACAGCCCCAGGGGGTCGGCACCGGTCCAGCTCGTCACCGCGCGCCCGGTGAGCCGACGCGCAAGCCAGGCCTGAACATCGCAGACCATGGCAAGGGAGCCGAAAATGCCCGGCCGGGCCTCGGCCAGCCAGGCGAGTTTGTAGAACGCCGGCCCGTAATTGGGGCTCTTGCCACTGCACGCTCGCATCGCCTCGGCGGGGAAGCCTTCATGAAGCCGCTTGACCCAGGGCTCACCGCGGCGGTCCAGCCACAGCAGGGCCGGATGCAGTGGCGAGCCGTCATCACCGGATGCCACGAAGGTCTCCCGCTGATGGGCGATGGCAAGGGCCGCCGGCGCCACGGGCAGGCGTTCGCCCAGTGCCCGGAGCACCCTGCAGACCGCAACCCACCAATCCTCCGGGTCTTGCTCGTAGCGGTGCGGGCCCGGTCGCTGCAGCGCCAGCGACGCCCGCGCCTCGTCGATGCAATGACCGTCCGGGTGCCAGGCGCAGGCCTTGACCCCCGTGGTGCTGACGTCGATGCCGATGAGTGGGGCGGTCATCAACTCGTTCCGGCTACTGCACGGCGGTCAGTGGCGCGCAGGCCTTCTCCGCGCCATCGAACAGATGGCAGCGGTGGGCGGAGACGCCCACCTCGATGTGGTCGCCCGGCTTGACCGTGGTATCACCGGAGGCCTTCACCTCGATCTGCCTGTCGTCGGTGAGCCGCACGTGGATGAGTGTCTCGCCGCCCAGATGCTCGACCACCTGCGCTTCGCCGGTCAGATGCAGATCGCTGTCTCCGGTCTGACCGGGCTCGACGATATGCTCCGGCCGGATCCCCAGGCTGACCCTCTGATCAACGAGGCCTTCTCCGTCGACGGGGAGTGTCAGCTTGCCGCCGCCGGGGAGGATCACCCTCGGCTGGTGGTTCTCCGCCAGGCCGTCCAGACCGACCTCGAGGAAATTCATGCGCGGCGAGCCGATGAAGCTCGCCACGAAGCGATTGGCCGGCCGCCGGTAGAGTTCCAGGGGGCTACCGATCTGCTCGACGCGCCCGTCACGCAGCACGACGATGCGATCGGCCATGGTCATGGCCTCGGTCTGATCATGGGTGACGTAGATCATGGTCGCATCCAGGCGCTGATGCAGCCGGATGATCTCGAGCCGCATCTGTACGCGTAGCGCCGCATCGAGGTTGGACAGGGGCTCATCGAACAGAAAAACCCGCGGATCGCGAACGATCGCCCGGCCGACGGCCACGCGCTGTCGTTGCCCGCCGGATAGGGCCCTCGGCTTGCGATCGAGCAGTGCCTCGATCTGCAGGACCGCCGCCGCGTCGTTCACGCGCTGCCGGATCTCCGATGCCGGCCGTTTGGCCATCCGCAGCCCGAAGGCGATGTTCTCGAACACGCTCATGTGCGGGAAGAGCGCGTAGGACTGAAAGACCATGGCCACGCCCCGCCGGGAGGGATCGACATGCGTCATGTCATCGCCACCGATGCGGATCTGCCCGCCCTCGACCGATTCCAGCCCGGCAATGCTGCGCAGTAGCGTTGACTTGCCGCACCCGGATGGGCCGACAAAGACCATGAATTCCCGCTCCTCGACATCGATGTTGATGTCCTTGAGCACCGGTGTATCACCGTAGCGCTTCTCGATATGCGACAGGCTCACCGCCGTCATCGACTCTCCTCCCTGCTCGTTTTTCGTGCCGGCTTGACAAGCCGATGTCATCGGATATTACATTTGTGACCTAAGCAAGACAAATGTTCAATCCAGGGGGAGAGCAGCCGGTGCGGGCCACGTATATACACGGCGTTCGGGATGTCAGAACGGGCGAGGAGACGGCACCGGAACCCGCTGCCGGCGAGGTTCTGGTGCAGGTTGCCGGCATCGGTGTCTGCGGCAGCGATCTGCACTATTACCTGGAGGGCGGCATCGGCAGCGCCCACATCCATGCCCCGTTCATCCCCGGCCACGAGTTCGCCGGCTGGATCGTTCACGACCATCCCGCGCTGGGACTTCGCCGGGGTCAGCTCGTCGCCGTCGACCCCGCCCGTCCATGCGGCCACTGCGAATGGTGTGAGCGGGGTGACGTCAATCTCTGCCCCAATGTCGAGTTCACCGGTGCCCCCCCGTTCAACGGCGCAATGACCGAGCTGATCGCGGTGGATGCCGCGCAGATCCATCCGGTACCGGATCACTTCACCCCGGCCCAGGCCATGATGCTCGAGCCGCTGGGCGTGGCCATCCAGGCCATGGATCTCGCTCATCAGCGGGTCCTGGAGTCGGTGGCGGTGATTGGCTGCGGCACCATCGGGCTGTGCCTTCTGCAGCTCGCTCGCCGCGCCGGGGCCGAGCATATCTACGCCGTGGATCCCTGCGCCGAACGGCTCGAGAAGGCCCTCTCGCTGGGGGCCGACACGGCAGGCCAGGATCTGACCTGCATCGAGGCGGGCACCGATGGGCGCGGCTGCGATCTGGTGCTCGAGGCCACCAATGACCCGGCCGGCCTGCAGCTTGCCGTGGATGCCGCGGCCATCGGCGGCCGCGCCATGATCGTCGGCATCCCGGACGGCAATCGCTACGCCCTGGACGCCGCCCAGGCCCGGCGCAAGGGGCTGGTCATCAAATTCATCCGGCGCATGGGTCATGTCTATCCGCGGGCGATCCGCCTGGTGGCCGCCGGCGAGGTGGATGTGGACGCCATCGTGACCCATCGCTTCCCGCTGGAGCAGGCCGACGAGGCCTTCCGGCTGCAGACCGAGCGGCGCGATGGCGTGATCAAGAGCCTGATCGTGCCTCGGGAATGCTTCGAGCCATGAACCGGAAACGATCACCGTAAGCGGGGTGAAAAACCCTGATTTTAACGAGGAGGAGTAGCAATGCGTGCATACGCAACCGCACTGGCCGCAGCCGCGGCCATGACTGTCAGCGGGCAGGCCCTGGCCTGGTCGCTGGAAGAAGCCGCCGCCCCCTATGAGGGCACCAGCATCAAGGCCGTGTTCCTGGATCGTCCGGGCTACAAGGCCGCCGCCGAGCTCGTGCCGGAGTTCGAGGAGCGAACCGGTATCGACGTCACCTGGGAGACACTGCCCTACGAGAATTCCCGCGAGCGTCAGGTCCTGAACTTCGTCGGCGGGGGTGACATCGATGTCGCCCTGGTGGACGTGGTGTGGATCGGCGAGTTTGCCGCCAACGGCTGGCTGACGCCGCTGTCGGAGTTCTACGACGATCCCGCCCTGGCCGACCCCGACCTCGCCCTGGATGATTTCTTCCCGGTCCTGCTCGATTCCTTCGGCACCTGGGATGGCGTGGTCTACGGCCTGCCCTTCGATAACTACTCGGGGCTGATGTTCTACAACCAGTGCATGCTCGAGGAGGCCGGCTTCGACGGCCCGCCGGAGACCTGGACCGAACTGATGACCGAGTACGGCCCGGCACTCACCGATGCCGACGCCAACCAGTACGCCTTCGCCCTGCAGTCGCGGCGTGGTGAGACGCAGTCCGCGGATAGCTTCATGCGGGTGCTCTGGCCCTTCGGCGGCTCGCTGCTGGACGAGGACTTCCGCTCCAACCTGACCTCCGAGGAGTCGCTCCGCGGCCTGCAGTTCCGCCAGGACCTGATGGAGTACATGCCCCCGGGCATCGTCGACTATGACCATGCCGAGGCCGTGGATGCCCTCGCTCAGGGCCAGGTGGCGATGATCACCGAATGGTCCGCCTTCTATCCCACGCTGGCCGACGCGGACCAGTCGACCATCGTCGACTGCCTGGGCGTGACCACCGAGCCGGAAGGCCCGGCCGGCCTCAAGCCGGCGCTGGGTGGTTTCTCGCTGGCGGTGAACTCGGGAAGCAGCACCGACGAGCAGATCGCTTCATGGCTGTTCATCCAGTGGATTACCGGCCAGGAGATGGCCCGTGACTTCGTCGAGGCCGGTGGCGTCAGCGGCCGTATGGGCGTGTACGAGGATGAGGCACTGCTCGAGGCGTACAGCTATATCCCGCCCATGGTCCAGTCCTGGGAGGCTGACACTGCAGTGGCCTCTTTCCGGCCACGCTTCCCGGAATGGCCGGAGCTCTCCGAAATCATCGCCCTGGATGGCACCCGCATGATGCTCGGTGAGGTGGATGTCGAGGAAGGCGCGGCCGACCTCGGTGACAAGGTCGAGGAGGTCCTCGACGACGCCGGCTATTACGACGGCGACAAGCCGCTCCTGAAGTAATCGGCAACCGACCGGCGCCCGGGGATGCCCGGGCGCCGTCTTCCCGAGAAGAGAGAATCCCATGTCGAGCCGATCCAACACTCCGGCCTTCTGGTTCATCGCGCCATCGGTGATTGCCCTGCTGGCCATCGGCCTGGCACCGATCCTGTTCGCCGTGTTCAACTCGCTGCACGAGTACAATCTGGCGCGACCTGCCGCGGGCAAACCATTCGTCGGTCTCGAGAATTACCTGACGGTGCTCACCGACGGCACGTTCTGGTCATCCCTGGGGCGCACCGTCACCTTCCTGGTGACCGCCGTTCCGATACAGATCGCCATCGGCTTGTGGGCCGCGCTGCTGCTCCACCGGCCGGGGCTGAGTTTCATGCGCTCCGTGGCGAGGGTTTCGCTGGTGATCCCGCTGGCGACCACCTATGCCGTGGTCGGTCTGATCGGCCGACTCATCTTCAACCGTGAATTCGGCGTGGCCAACGACATGCTCGGCTGGGTCGGCATTCCGGTGACCGACTGGCTGGGTGACCCCACCATGGCCTTCGTCGCCCTGATCATCATGGACGTCTGGCAGTGGACCCCGTTCTGCACACTCATCCTGCTCGCCGGCCTGAGCATGGTGCCGAAGGAGACCGAGGAGGCGGCAAGGCTCGAGACGCCGAGCGCCCTGCGTATCCTCCGTCATGTCCAGATGCCGTTTCTGCTGCCGGGGCTCACCGCCATCCTGATCCTTCGCACGGCGGACGTGCTCAAGGAGTTCGACAAAATCTTCACCATGACGCGAGGTGGCCCCGGCGCCGCCACCGAGCTCATCAGTGTCTACATCCAGCGGGTCGGATTCCGGGTCTTCGACCTCGGCCTCGCCTCGGCCCAGGCCGTGGTCCTGCTGGTCTTCTGCATCGTGCTCTCGCGACTCTACATCCGCTATGTCTACAAGGAGGCCGAGCTATGAGCGCCGAAGCCGCCGCGACCCGGCGCCGCATCGCGCCCGTCGGTCACTTCCTCGGTCTGGCCGTGGTGGTCCTCACCTCCATTTTCCCGTTCTACTGGATGGTCACCACCAGCCTGAAGACCCGCGCCGACGCCGTCGCCCGCGATCCGGTGTGGTTCTTCTCGCCCACGCTCGCCAACTACCGCGAGGCGCTGTTCGACTCCGGCGTCGCCCATGCGCTGCTGAACTCCACCATCGTGGCCTCCTGCACAACCCTGCTGGCGGTGGTGCTGGGTACGCCGGCCGCCTACGCGCTGGCGCGCTACGAGTTCCGGGGCAAGCGCGAACTGTGGTTCTGGTACATCACCAACCGCATGGTCAGCCCCATCGTGCTGGCCGTTCCGGTATTCCTGATCGCCAACTCGCTCGACCTCATCGACACCCACCTGGTGCTGATCCTGATCTACCTGACCTTCACCCTGCCCATCGTGGTCTGGATCTGCACCGATCAGTTCCGCGGTGTCCCGGTGGCGCTGGACGAGGCGGCACGGCTGGAGGGGGCCCGCGCCTGGACCATCTTCTGGCGCATCAATCTGCCGCTGGCCATGCCCGGCGTGGTGGTCTCGGCGATCCTGTCATTCATCTTCGCCTGGAACGATCTGCTCTACGCCCTGGTGCTCACGCGCACCCAGGCACGGACGGCGCCGCTGGCCGCGACCAGCTTCATGAGCGGCTACGAGCTGCCCTGGGGCGTGATCATGGCCACGGGTACGATGATCGTGCTACCGATGGTGATTTTTGCCATGCTCGTCTCCGGGCGACTGGTCCAGGGTCTGACCATGGGCGCGGTCAAGTAAGCAACGGCCTATCACCGTCGACCGGGGAGTAACAACGATGAATCTGCCTCAGCCTGACGCCGAACCGCTTCGTGGCGGCGTGGATCCGGAGGAACAACTGCAGACCCGGGTGGCCTGGTACTACTTCGTCGGCAACCTGACCCAGCAGCAGATCGCCAATCGCCTGGGCATGAGCCGGGTGCGGATCAATCGGCTCCTCGCGGCCTGCCGCGAGAGCGGACTCGTGCAGATCACCATCAACGGACGACTGACACCCTGCATCGCGCTGGAGGAGGCGCTCATCCAGCGCTTCCGCCTGCGCGAGGCGGTGGTCATCCCCAACCCGGCGGATCCGTCCATGATCCGGGAGACCCTGGGCGTCGGTGGCGCCGAGTACCTCGATGAGCGCATCGAGGACGGCATGAACGTAGGCATCGGCTGGGGGCAGACCCTGCGCTCGGTCATCCGGGCCCTGCCCGCGCGCAACCGGCAGGATGTCTCGGTGATCTCCCTGCAGGGTGGGCTCGCCCACTGCTCTCACATCAACACCTTCGAGATCATCTCGGATTTCGCCGATCGCTACGGTGCCGACCGCCACTTCTATGCCGCACCCATCTACGCGGGCAGCGAGGCCGACCGCGACATCATCCTGCGCCAGGGGGCCATTCGCGAGACGCACGACAAGGCGCTGGCGAGCGACATCAGCATCGTCACGGTGGGCGACATCACGCAGTCACTGATTGTCCAGTACGGGCTGAGTGATGACGGCGATCTCGACGAACTGCTGGCCGCCGGCGCGGTGGGCGATCTGCTCGGGCACTTCATCGATGCCAACGGCGAGCTGATCGACCATTCCCTCAACCGCCGCACCGTGGCCATCGACCTGGAGGCCCTGCGTGAAAACCCGTGGACCGTGGTGATTTCCGGGGGCGAGCACAAGCGCGCCGCCAATCTCGCCGTCCTGCGGGGCGGCTATGCCGATGTGTTCGTCACCGATGAGGACACCGCCATCGCGCTCACCACGGAGACGGCATCATGACGGGCACACTGGCGCTGAATGCCCGACGGGCCTGCGATGAAATCGCCGGGGTATTCGATGCCGTCGACCCGGACAACCTCACGGCGGTGATGGAGGCCATCGCCACCGCCCGACGCGTTGCCTGCTATGGGGTCGGCCGCGAGGGCCTGATGATCCGGGCCCTTACCATGCGGCTCTACCACCTCGGCCTGGAGACCGCCGTGGTCGGTGACATGACCGCGCCGCCGATCGCCCGGGGGGATCTGTTGCTGGTCAGTGCCGGGCCCGGCCACTTCGCCACCGTGTCCGCACTCATGACGGTCGCCCGGGATGCCGGCGCGCGGGTGGTGTTACTGACCGCACAGCCCCGCGCCGCCCTCGGCGGTCATGCCGATATCGTGCTGCAGCTCCCGGCGCGCACCATGGCCGGGGGCGGCAACGACGGGGCCATCCTGCCCATGGGCAGCGCCTACGAGGGCGCGCTCTTCATCGTCGGCGAACTGCTGGTGCGGCAGTTGCGCGAGCGACTGGGTACGGAAGAGGGCGGGATGCGTGCCCGTCACACCAACCTGGAGTAGCGGAATGTCACTGGCCGGACAGCGCATTCTGGTCACCGGCGCCGGCAAGGGCATCGGTGCCGCCATCGTCCCCCGGCTGCAGGCCGAGGGCGCCGAGGTGATCGGCCTGGCCCGCAGCGCGGCCGATCTTGAGGCCCTCTCCGCCGCCACGGGCTGCCGGACCCTGCGCTGCGACCTTGCCGACAGCGGGCGCATTGAGCAGGCCGTTGCCCCGATCATGCCACTGGACGGCCTGGTCAACTGCGCCGGCATGGTCGTGGTGGAGGATGCGCTGAACGTCAGCGTGGATCAGATGAACGAGACGCTGGCCGTGAATACGACGGCACCACTGATCCTCGCCCAGCAGGTCGCCCGGAGTCTCATTGCAAGGGACTGTCCGGGGGCCATCGTCAACGTCTCGAGCATCGCCGCCTGGGTCGGGACGCCGGGACACGCCGCCTACTGCGCATCCAAGGCGGGGCTCGATGCCATCACCCGGGTGCTGGCCGTCGAGTGGGGCAGTCAGGGGATCCGGGTCAACAGCGTCGACCCCGTCGTCACGCGGACCCCGATGGCCGAACAGGCCTGGAGCGATCCGGAGAAGGCCGGGCGGATGAAATCACGCATCCCGCTCGGCCGGTTTGCCGAGCCGGAGGAGATCGCCGGGGCAGTGGCCTTTCTCATGGGACCCGCCGCCAGCATGATCCACGGCATCAGCCTGCCCGTGGACGGTGGTTTCAGCGCCGGCTGACCACGACTGCGGTCCGGCGGCGGCCGGTTTGCACCGCCGACCGCCCACCGGCATACTCTGGCCCGATCAACAATCTGAAATCACGTCGCCAGGGGAGTCTTCGGACTGAGAGTGCGCATCGCGCTGACCCTGGAACCTGAACCGGATCATACCGGCGGAGGAAGTGCGACATGCCTGCCCTGACCCTGGCGGCGATTGCCGCTGCACTGCTTGTTTTCATCGGCCTCGGACTGCGTGCCCGTCATACGGCGGGACTCGACGACTATCTCACCGCCCGACGCTCGCAGAGCGGCACCACCGTGGGGCTGTCCTTCCTTGCCTCGGGCATGGGCGCCTGGATCCTGTTCGCACCGCCCGAGGTCGGCGCGTTCGTCGGTCCGGTCGCGGTCGCCGGCTATGCCCTGGGCTCGGCGCTGCCGTTCATCATCCTCGGTCTGCTGGGGCCGGCCATCCGCCGGCGCCTGCCCGGCGGCCGGAGCCTGACGGAGTTCACGGCCAGCCGCTTCGGCACGGGGTTCCGGTACTGGGTGGCCGCCCTGTCAGTGCTCTATATGCTCTGTTTCCTCGCCGCGGAGCTCACGGCCATCGGCGCCATTACGAGCCTGCTCTCCGGGGTCGACGGGCAGTACGTGATCGTTGCCGTGGCGATGGCCACCCTGCTCTACACCGCGATCGGCGGCCTGCGCGCCAGCCTCATCACCGATCGCTGGCAGGCCTGGCTGCTGATCGCACTGATCGGCGTGGTGGGCTACGGGGCCCTCGGTCTGGTCCCGGCGTCGACCGATCCGATGGCGGGCCGCTTCCCCTCGCCCGGGCCGGGCACCGGGCTGTCGGTGGCCGCGACGCTGATCATCGCTGTCACCGCCGCCAACCTCTTTCACCAAGGCTACTGGCAGCGGGTCTGGGCGGCCCGGGACGATCGGTCGCTGCGGCGCGGTGCCCTGCTGGGCGGCGCGGCCACCATTGTCGTCGTGGCGATACTCGGTGGTGCCGGTGTGCTCGCGGCGGTGCGCGGACTCGACCTCGGGACGCCGCCGATTCCCTTCTTCGCCCTCCTCGGCGATGCGCCCGGTTGGCTCACGCTGCCGGCGCTGATCCTGGCGATCACGCTGGTGGCCTCGTCCGTGGATACGCTGCAGAACGCGCTGGTCTCGCTCGGCGTGACCGAGAGCGGCCGACTGGGACTGAGCGGCGCCCGCTGGCTCTCGGCACTCCTGATGCTGCCGGTGGTCGGGCTCGCCCTGCAGGAAATCTCCGTGCTGCGACTCTTCCTGATCGCGGATTTGCTCTGCGCCACCGCCGTGGTCCCGCTGCTGAGCGGCCTGTCCGACCGGGTCCCGCCCAGAGCAGCCATTGCCGGCGCGCTGGCCGGGCTGGTCGGCGCGGTGGTGCCAGGCAGCGTCGCGGATGGCTCGATCGCCGCCGGCCTGCTGGGCGCCAGCTTCCCCGACGCGACCCCGACGCTGGGTCCGTTCCTGGGTGCCTTGCTGGGTTCGGCCGCGATGACCTGGCTGGTGGCGCGCCTGGCGCCCGCTAGCCGGCCTGGCTCAGTACCAGGTTAACCACGACCAGCAGGCCCACCACGAAGGCCACGGTGAACAGCAGCCCGGCGATGATGAAACTCGCCGCGCTGCCCTGGGTGAAATCGCGGCGTCGCGCGTTTTCGGTCTGCACGCCGAAGGCCGCCGCCGCAGTGCTCTTGATCACCTGCCAGACCGACAGCCGACGCTGCCCGTTGTCCGGCTCACCGTTATCCGTCATCGTCTCTCCCCTTCGTCTGTATCGACGCGCGTCAGCAGCAGCGCGCCGGCCATGAACAATACGATCAGCGCCAGCATCGAGTAGCGCACATCACCGAACCACACCCCGAGCAGGCCGAACAGCGGCGGTCCGATGAGTGCGGCGAACTTGCCCAGCAGATTATAGAAGCCAAAGAACTCGCCAGCCCGCTCCGGCGGAATGAGCCCCGCGTAGAATGATCGGCTGAGGGCCTGCACACCGCCCTGCACCAGTCCCACCAGCGCCGCGATGGTATAGAACTCCCAGGGTGCCCGGATGAAGGCCCCCCAGACGGCGATGACGATATACAGCGCGAGGCCGAGCAGGATACCGCGCCGGGCGCCGATGCGCTCACCCAGCGCCCCCATGGCGATGGCGGCCGGAAAGCCCACGAACTGGGTGATCAGCAACGCCACGATCAGATCGTTCTGCTCGAAGCCGAGCGACCGGCCGTAGGCCACCGCCATGCGGATGGTGGTGCCGACGCCATCAATGTAGAGCCAGTAGGCGAGCAGGAAAATCCACACCGGCCGATGGGCACGCAGATGGCCAAGGGTCGCGCGGAGCTGCCGCAGCCCACCCGGCAGCGCCGCCGTGCGGGGGGCAGTGCCCGGGGGTTCCGGGACACGGAATGCCAGGGGCAGGCTGAACACCGCCCACCATAGCCCGGTGGCGATGAAGGCGGCCAGGGCGGCCTCCAGTGCCGAGCCGAGACCGAACCAGCCAGGCCGCAGCACGGCCACCACGCACCCGAGATAGAGCAGGCCACCGCCCAGGTAACCGAGTCCGAACCCGAAACCGGACACCGCATGCCAGCGCCGGCGTGGCGCAATCGCCACCAGCAGGGCGTCATAGAAGAGATTAGCGGCCATGAAGCCGACCGTGGCCAGCACGAAAAGCCCGGCCGCCAGCCACCACATGCCCGCCGGCACCAGCGCGAACAGCGCCGTGAGGGCCGCCGCGGGGAAGGCGAACAGGAGCAGTGCCCGCTTGCGCCGACCCGCCCGGTCGGCCATCGCACCGGCCAGCGGCGCGATGAGCACGATCACCAGGCTGGCCAGCCCGTTGGCCCAGCCCAGCCGCAGATTGGCCACCGATGGCTCCGCCGCACCACTCCAGTAGTCCTGGAAGACAATCGGGAAGAACCCCGCCAGCACCACCGTGGCGAAGCCCGAATTGGCCCAGTCGTAGAGCGCCCAGGCCCGGACGACCCGACGCGGCTCCGAAGGCCCGCTCATCGGCGCCCCGCCGGCGCAACCTCCCGCAGGTCATGGCGCATGACCAGTGCATCCTCCCGACCGGCTTCCGAGGGATAGTAATCACGCCGCCGGCCGACGCGGCGAAAGCCGCTCCTCATGTACAGGTGCACCGCCGGCGAATTGCTCGGCCGGACCTCGAGGAACACCGATTCGGCGCCGAGGCGCTCGGCCCGCTCCAGCGCCCGCTCCAGCAGCGCCCCGCCCAGGCCGTGGTTATGCCAGCCGGGATGGACCGCCAGGTTGAGCACATGCGCCTCGCCCGGCCCCATGGCCAGAATGAGATGACCGACGATACGATCCGTGGCCAACTGGACCCAGCATTCGTAGCCCATGCGAAGGCAGTCGCGGAAGATATTCAGGGTCCAGGGATAGTCATAGGCGCTCGATTCCACCTCGTGGACCGCGCCGACATCCCGCGGGCGCATGGGCCGGATCACCGGCAGGAAATCCGCCGACGCGGCCATTACCCGGCCGCCTCGCGCAGAAAGCGCTTGAGCAGGAGCAGATCCTCCCAGACCTTGGCCTTGGCGGGCGGCTTGCGCAGCAGATAGGCCGGGTGATAGGTCGCGATCAACGGGATCGCCGACTCCCCGTAGGCATGCCAGCGCCCGCGCAACGCCCCCATGCGGGCGTTCGTCCCGGTAAGCGACTGCGCGGCCACCCGCCCCACCGCGAGGATCACCGCCGGGCGGATCAGCGCGACCTGGGCCTCGAGCCAGGGCCGGCAGGCCGCGATTTCGCCGGCGCTGGGATCACGGTTCTGCGGCGGATGCGACTTCACCACGTTGGTGATGTACACGCCCTGCTGCCGATCCAGCCCGATGGCCGCGAGCATGGCGTCCAGCAGCTTGCCGGCCCGCCCCACGAAGGGCTCGCCGCGGCGATCCTCCTCGGCCCCGGGGGCCTCACCAATGATCAGTAGCCGGGCATCGTGATCGCCGACGCCGGGCACTGCCCGTTGGCGGGTCGCGTGCAAGGGGCAGCGGTCGCAGTCGCCGATGCCCGCCAGCAATGCCGCCCAGTCCATGGCCGGTTCCCTGGCCGCAGGCGGTCCCTGCGACTGCCCGCGCAGACGCCAGACGGGGACGCCCATCTCATCGAGCAGCCGGCGGCGACGGGAATCGAGCACGCCCATGACAGCCGGCCGCCGCTCAGACGCCCTCGGTCTGGGGATGGGTGCGCTGGCCGCGCGAACGCAGGCGGTTCAGGGCATTGAGATAGGCGTTCGCCGAGGCGATGACGATATCCGTATCCGACCCCTGGCCGTTGACCGCCCGGCCGCCCCGCTCGAGCCGTACCGTCACCTCGCCCTGGGCGTCCGTCCCCGTGGTGATGTTATTCACCGAGTAGAGCAGCAGCTCGGCTTCCACGCCGAGGATCTCGTCAATGGCCTTGAAGGCGGCATCCACCGGTCCGTCACCGGCCGCCGAGCTCTGCCGCTCCTCGCCATCGACACTCAGGGTCACATCCGCCACCGGTATCTCACCGGTCTCCGAGCAGCAGCGAAAGGCCACCAGCGTGACGCCCTGGTCCTCCTCCAGGGCCGCAACGGCCTCGGTGGCAACGGCCTGCAGGTCTTCATCGAAGATCTCGTGCTTCTTGTCGGCCAGATCCTTGAAGCGCTGGAACGCCTCGTTGAGTTGCGCGGCCGTCTCGAAGCGGATGCCCAGCTCCTCGCAGCGACTACGGAAGGCGTTGCGCCCGGAGTGCTTGCCGAGCACCATGCGATTCGTGCCCCAGCCGACATCCTCCGCACGCATGATCTCGTAGGTCTCGCGGTGCTTGAGCACGCCGTCCTGATGAATGCCCGACTCATGGGCAAAGGCGTTGATGCCGACGATGGCCTTGTTGGGCTGCACCTGGAAGCCCGTGATGTTGGCCACCAGCTTGGAGGTCGGCACGATCTCGCGGCTCTCGATGCGGGTGTCGCAGGGGAAGTCGTCACGCCGGGTGCGCAGCGCCATGACCACCTCCTCCAGCGCGGCATTGCCGGCCCGCTCGCCCAGGCCGTTGATGGTGCACTCGATCTGCCGCGCCCCCTCGCGCACCGCGGCGAGGGAGTTGGCCACCGCCAGACCGAGGTCATTGTGGCAGTGCACCGACCACACGGCGCGATCGGAATTCGGCACACGCTCGCGCAGTCCGCGAATCAGGCCGGCGAACTGCGTCGGCAGGTTGTAGCCCACGGTGTCCGGGATGTTGATGGTGCTGGCGCCGGCATCGATGGCCGCCTCGATGATCCGACAGAGGAACTCGGGATCCGAGCGGCCGGCATCCTCCGGCGAGAACTCGACGTCATCGCAGAGGTTGCGGGCCTGACCCACCGCCGCTACCGCGCGCTCCACCACTTCGTCGGGCGTCAACTGGAGCTTTTTCTCCATGTGCACCGGCGAGGTGGCGATGAAGGTGTGAATCCGGCCCGCGGGTGCCGGTGCGATGGCCTCGCCGGCGCGGTCGATATCCTGACCGTTGGCCCGCGCCAGGCCACAGACACGGGCCTCGGTGATGGTCTCCGCCACCGCCCGAACGGATTCGAAATCGCCCTGGCTCGCCGCCGGAAATCCAGCCTCGATCACATCCACCTGCAGCCGCTCCAGCGCCCGGGCGATGCGGACCTTCTCCTCACGCGTCATGGACGCACCCGGCGACTGCTCGCCGTCACGCAGCGTGGTGTCGAAAATGATCAGGCGATCGGCTTTGCTCATCGTTCCCCGTCCTCGCGATGTTCCTTTAGCGGCATTCTAACCCGCATGCCGCCGTTTGCGACGGCGACGGCGGCGCAGCACCGTGAGCACCGGCCCCGAGCCGAGGTAGGTGAGTGCGAGTGCAAACAGCACCGTGGGCGGGTGCACCGACATCAACGCCACGCCCATGACCCCGAGGACCATGACCACAAAGGGTACGCGGTAGCGGAAGTCGATCTCCTTGAAACTGTCGTAGCGGACGTTGCTGACCATCAGCAACCCGGCCAGGACGGTGATGATCAGTGCCGGAATACCGGCCGGCCAGCCACCGAAATCGAGGCGGTCGCCGGCCCAGACCAGACCCGCCAGCGTCGCCGCCGCCGCCGGGCTCGGCAGCCCCTGGAAATAGCGCTTGTCCGCCACGCCCACCTGGGTGTTGAAGCGCGCCAGGCGCAGCCCCGCGCAGGCGGTGTAGATAAAAGCGCCCAGCCAGCCGAGCTTGTCCCAAACCGGGCCGAGCTCGCCGAGATCCTCCAGCGCCCAGAGGTAGACGACCAGTGCCGGGGCAATGCCGAACGAGACCATGTCGGCGATGCTGTCGTACTGAACGCCGAAATCGCTCTGGGTATTGGTGATGCGGGCGACGCGCCCGTCCAGCCCGTCCATGACCATGGCCAGGAACACGGCCACCGCCGCCGCCTCGTAGGCGCCCGACTGCGCCGCCACCACCGCATAGAACCCGAAAAACAGAGCCAGCGTGGTGATCAGATTGGGCAGGAGATAAATGCCGCGTCGGGATCGACGCGGCTCCGGGAGTTTCTCGGTCATGCCGACCTCGACGCGGCGGCCCCGGGCAATGTGCCGGGGCCCCCGGATGGCAGCGGTGTCCGCTCCCTAGTTACGGCTGCGGTCCACCAACTGGTTGGCCTGGATCCACGGCATCATGCTGCGCAGCTTCTCGCCCACCTCCTCGATGGGATGCTCCGCGGCGCGACGGCGCATGGCCTTGAGACGCGGCTCGCCGGCCTGGCTCTCGAGCACGAACTCCTTGGCGAACTCGCCGTTCTGGATCTCCTCGAGCAGCTCGCGCATGGCCTGCTTCGACTGCTCGTTGATCACCCGCGGGCCGCGGGTGAAGTCGCCGTACTCGGCGGTGTTGGAGATCGAGTAGCGCATGTTGGCAATGCCGCCCTGGTAGAGCAGATCAACGATGAGCTTGGTCTCGTGGAGCACCTCGAAGTAGGCCATCTCCGGGGCGTAGCCCGCCTCGGTCAGCGTCTCGAAGCCAGCCTCGATCAGGGAGGTGATGCCGCCACAGAGCACCGCCTGCTCGCCAAAGAGATCCGTCTCGGTCTCCTCGCGGAAGCTTGTCTCGATCACGCCCGAGCGGCCACCGCCATTGGCGGAGGCATAGGCCAGGGCGACATCACGCGCCCGCCCGCTGGCGTCCTGGTGCACGGCGATCAGGCTCGGCACACCGTTACCCTCGACATAGGTCGACCGGACGAGGTGACCCGGGCCCTTGGGCGCGATCATGATCACGTCCATGTCGGCGCGGGGCTCGATCTGCTGGTAATGGATGTTGAAGCCATGGGCAAAGGCGATCGTCCCGCCGGTCTTCAGGTTGGGGGCCACGTACTCGCGGTAGACCGCCGCCTGATGCTCGTCCGGCAGGGTCATCATCACCAGGTCGGCCGCCGCCACGGCGTCGGCCACCTCGGCGACCTCGAGGCCCGCGGCCTCGGCCTTCGCCGCGCTCGCGGAGCCGGCACGCAGACCAACCACGACGGGGACACCCGATTCCTTGAGATTGTTGGCATGGGCATGCCCCTGCGAGCCGTAGCCGAGAATGGCCACCTTCATGCCCTGAATGATGGAAAGATCGGCATCCTTATCGTAGTAGACCTTCATGACTCCCCCGGAAGTGTGGATTCAGACACGCATTTGCTTGTCGCCGCGCGCTATGCCGATAACACCGGAGCGCACCACCTCCATCGGGGTCTTGTGCTCGAGCAGCGCCAGAAAAGCATCCAGCTTGCTGCTGCGGCCAATCACCTCGATGGTGTAGGTCTTGTCGGTGACATCGACGACACGGGCGTCAAAGATTTCCGCCAGTCGCTTGAACTCCTCCCGCGCCTCGCTGGAGGTGGCCTGCACCTTGACCAGCATGAGCTCGCGCTCGATGTGCGCCGAGTCGGTGATGTCCATCACCTTGACCACGTCCAGCAGCTTGTTGAGCTGCTTGAGGATCTGCTCGACGATGCGCTCGTCGCCCTGGGTGACCAGCGTCATGCGCGAGAGGGTGGGATCATCCGTGGGCGCGACGGTCAGCGAGTCGATGTTGTAGCCGCGGGCGGTAAAAAGCCCGGCGATGCGACCCAGCGCACCGAACTCGTTCTCGACAAGAATGGAGATAATGTGTCGCATAGCCCTGTGACCGGCGCCGGATGGTCCCAACTTTTGTCCGATGAAAGCCGCCCAACTTACGGCGCCCGCCATTGGGCGTCAAGCGCGGGGGTGGGCGCTCCGCCCCCGGTCGGATAACCTGTGCAGCCTGGCATTCACCACAGGGCACGGATTCATGCGCACAAGCCGTTTTCCACTGTTCACGAGCAAGGAGACTCCGGCGGACGCCGAGATCGTCAGCCACCGCTTGATGCTGCGGGCCGGGCTGATCGAGAAGATCGGTGCCGGGCTCTACACCTGGCAGCCCCTGGGCCTTCGGGTCATGCGTCGGGTCGAACAGATCGTGCGCGAGGAAATGGACGGCATCGGTGGCCTTGAGGTACTCATGCCCGCCGTGCAGCCCGCCGAGCTCTGGCAGCAATCCGGGCGCTGGTCCCTCTACGGCCCGGAGCTGCTCCGGCTCCAGGATCGCCACGAGCGGGATTTCTGCATCGGCCCGACCCACGAGGAGGTCATCACCGACTACCTGCGCCGGGAGCTGCGCAGCTACCGGCAGTTGCCGCTGACCTACTACCAGATCCAGACCAAGTTCCGTGACGAGATCCGGCCGCGCTTCGGCGTGATGCGCGCCCGCGAGTTCGTCATGAAGGACGCCTACTCATTCCACCTCGACCAGGCGTCGCTGGAGGCGACGTATCGCGACATGCACGGCGCCTACAGCCGCGTATTCGAGCGCCTCGACCTGCGCTTCCGCTCGGTGGGCGCGGACAGTGGCGCCATCGGCGGCAGCGTCTCCGAGGAGTTCATGGTGCTCGCCGAATCCGGCGAGGATGAGATCGCGAGCTGCAACGCCTGCGACTATGCCGCCAATACCGAACTGGCGGCGAGTCGACCGGCGGTGCCGTCCGCGGCCGGAGCACTCCCCGCCGAGGAGCGTGCCACCCCCGGGATTCACAGCGTTGCCGAGCAGTGCGAGGCCCTCGGACTGAGTCCGGAGCAGGTGGTCAAGAGTGTCGTGGTCATGGCCGACGGCGCCCCCGCCGTGCTGTTCGTCGCCGGTGACGACGAACTGAACCTGGTCAAGGCCGCGCATGCCCTGGAGGCCGAAGCGGTCCGACTCGCCGAACCCGACGAGGCCCTCGCCGCCACCGGTGTGCCCCGCGGGTTCATCGGGCCGAAGGGACTGCCCGACGGCCTGCGCCGGGTGGTCGACCACCGCGCCGCCGGGCTTGCCAATTTCTCGAGCGGCGCCGGCCGCGCGGACTGGCACTGGATCAACCTGAACTGGGAGCGCGATGCGCCACTGCCGGAGACCGCAGACCTGCGCACGGTCAACGCGGGCGAGGGCTGCCCCCGCTGCAATGAGGGGCAGCTCGAGATCCATCGCGGCATCGAGGTCGGCCACATCTTCCAGCTCGGCACCAAGTACAGTGAGTCCATGGACGCCCGCGTCCTCGACGAGGACGGCGATCTGCAGCCGCTGATCATGGGCTGCTACGGCATCGGCGTCTCGCGGGTGGTGGCCGCCGCCATCGAGCAGAACCACGATGACCGGGGCATCATCTGGCCGGCGCCGTTGGCCCCCTTCGACGTCGCCATCGTGAGCATCGGAGCCGACCGTTCACCGGCGGTGGCCGAGGCCGCGGAGCAGCTCTACAACGAACTCCGCGCCGCGGGGCTGGATCCGCTCTGGGATGACCGGGATGCTCGCCCGGGGGTGAAATTCGCCGACATGGAGCTCATCGGCATCCCCCATCGCATCGTCGTCGGCGATCGCGGCCTCAAGGCCGGCACGCTGGAATACCGCGCCCGGACCGCGGACGAGGCCGAGGAAATCCCCGTCGATCAGGTGGTATCGGTGCTGCGCGGGCGGATCGGGTCGCCGTCGTCGTCGAGCGCGGGGTAATCCACGCCCTGCGCCCGGCAGTGCTCGGCGATTCGCGGGTGCAGCCATTCGAAGAGCGTGCGTCGGTAGCAGTCCGGATCGAGCCGCGGGGCGTCGTAGCAACCCGCCGCCTGGCGCTGGCGCTGCGCCTCGAACAGGATCACCGCCGCGGCCACCGAGACGTTCAGCGATTCCACCAGCCCGGCCATGGGCACGACGATATGGCCGTCGGCCTGGTCCGCCGCCACCCGGCTCACGCCCCATAGCTCGGCGCCCATCAGGACGGCACAGGGGGCGGTATAATCCACCGCCCGGAAGTCCACGGCCCGGTCCGAGGCATGCGCGGCGTAGACCCGCAATCCGTCACCGCGGGCCGCGGCGATGGCCTCGATGACGTGATCGTGGGTGCACGTTCTGATCCACTGGCCGGCGCCGGCCGCGCAGTGACGATGGATATCCAGCCGACCGCCGCCGACGACGGTGTGGGCCTGATAGACCCCAACCGCATCGCAGGTGCGCAGAATCGCACTCACGTTGTGGGGTTTGTGGACGCCATCCAGCAGCACCCGCAGATCGGGCTGGCGGCGGTCCAGCGTGGCCCGCAGGCGGGCCAGGCGATTGGCACTCAAGGCTTGTCCTCCCTGGCGGTATTGACGCTATTCTAGGCGATCATGGCCAAGCGCATTCTCATCGCCGGCTGCGGCCGGCTCGGCACCCGACTGGGACGGGAACTCGCCGCCGCGGGGCATCACGTCACGGGCCTGCGGCGCAACCCCGAGGCGTTACCACCCGAGATTACCCCCTGCCGGGCGGACCTGTTCGATGACGACCTCGCCACGCGCCTGCCCACCGGACTCGACCGGGTCTATGCGATTCTCACCCCGGACCGCTATGACGACGCGGGTTACCAGCGGACCTTCGTCGGCGGAATGCAGCGACTCTGCCGGGCGCTGCAGGAGAGCGGCAATCATTCGGCCCGGCTGGTCTTTGTCTCGAGTACCGGCGTCTATGGTGAGGACGACGGCCGCTGGGTGGATGAAGCCAGCCCCACGGAACCGACCCGGTTCTCGGGCCGACGGCTGCTTGAGGCCGAGGCGGTCGCCGACACCCACCCCGGGGGCGCCGTGATCGTGCGATTCGCCGGCATCTACGGTCCCGGGCGGGAGGCGCTGATTCGCCGGGTGGAGCGCAACGCACCCTGCCAGGGCGATCCGCCCCGCTACACCAACCGAATCCACGAGGTGGACTGTGCCGGCGCTCTGGCCCATGTCGGGGCCCTGGAGGCGCCGGCACCGGTCTACATCGGCGTTGATGACGCACCCTGCACGCAGTGCGAGATCATGGACTGGCTGGCCGCCGGGATGGGAATGCCGCCGCCACCCCGCGAGGCGGGCACCGGCCGCGGACGGCGCTGCAGCAACCAGCGGCTGCTCGCCGACGGCTATTGCCTGCGCTATCCGGATTACCGGACGGGCTACCGCTACCTGTTGGCGGCGCGACGCTCCAGCGTCTGAACGGCCGGATCCTGGGCGGCGTAGAACGCGGCCAGATCGCGCATGTCCCGCTCGCTCAGCCCGGCGGCCTGACCGTTCATGATGGCGTTCTGCCGATCGCCGCTCTTGTAGGCCTCAAGGGCGTGCAGCAGGTAGTCGGCGTGTTGGCCGGCCAGCATGGGAAAGGCCGGATTGTCGGCGGCCCCGGTCTCGCCGTGGCAGGCGATACAGGCCTGGGCCTTGGCCCGCCCCGCCTCGACGTTACCAATGGACTGGGCCTGGGCGATACCGGCGGCGGCAAGCAGGCCCGTGCCGATCATGCACATCCAGCGATTCATTCCGCGCCTCCCCGGCCCTCGGCCTCGAAATACGCGGCGATGTCCAGCATGTCCTGCTCGCTCAGCGTGGCCGCCAGCGCCTGCATGGTGGCATGCTGCCGGTCGCCGTTCTTGTAGGCCTGGAGCGCGGACACGAGGTATTCCTGGTGCTGGCCGCCGAGTTTGGGCACGCGGTAGGAGGGATAGGCGTTGCGGTAGCCCTCCACGGCATGGCAACCGAGACAGGTATAGGCCTTGGCGCGGCCTGCTTCGATGTTGCCCTGGGCGGCGCTCACGCCCGGCAGCGTGAGCAGGAGCGCAGCCGCCCCCACCGCCATCCATCGCATGCTGTTCATTGTGCTCCTCTCAGCCGGTCATCCCAGGGCGTAAGTATCGCGGGAAACTTGATATCGGTCAATTTGCGCGGACGCCTAACGGGTCGTGAAGCCCCGGCACCCGGGATCGTCAACGCTCGTCGCCGTCACATCGGTGACCTCGGCGGCCGCCGGTCCCTCCCGGAGCCAGTCGCCCAATGCGCTGACGGCCGCCTCGTCGCCGCAGGCCACCACCCGCACGCTCCCGTCGGGGAGATTCTCGGCCCGGCCCCGAAGCCCGAGCGCCTTTGCCCGCGCCTGTGTGCTGGCGCGAAAGAACACGCCCTGCACCCGGCCCCGCACCCTGAACTGGCGGCATGGCGTGGACATCTTGCTCATGTTCAGCCTCCGGCTCTTGCGCGTGGATACCCTAACACCCAAGATTCGCGCCATGAGTTGCGAAATCCTGGTCCTCTACTACAGCCGCCACGGCGCCACCCACGCCATGGCCCGACAGATGGCCCATGGCATCGAGCGAATCGACGGTGCCAGCGCACGGCTTCGTACCGTCCCGCCGGTCTCGGAGGTCTGCGAGGCCACCGCCTCGGCGATCCCCGAAGCCGGCCCGCCCTATGTCAGCCTCGAGGAGCTCGGCGAATGCGACGGGCTGATCCTCGGCAGTCCGACGCGTTTCGGCAACATGGCCGCACCGCTCAAGCACTTCCTCGATCAGAGCGCCGGGCTCTGGCTGAGCGGTGCGCTGGCCGGCAAACCGGCGGCGGTGTTCACCTCCACGGGCAGTCTGCATGGCGGCCAGGAGAGCACGCTGCTGTCGATGATGCTGCCGCTGCTGCATCACGGCATGTACGTGCTTGGCCTGCCCTACACCGAGACGGGTCTGAGCGAGACCACGACCGGCGGCACCCCCTACGGCGCCAGTCACCTGGCGGGCGGCGAGGCGGACCGCGAGGTGGACGAGACCGAAGCCACCCTCTGCCGGGCGCTGGGTGCGCGGGTCGCGGATGCCGCGCAGCGCCTGGCGACGGGCGGTTCCGACCCCGGCCGATGAAAGTGCTGCGCGGCAAGGAGACCCGCACCGAGTCGCCCACCCGGGTGGCGGGCTCCGGGCTCTATCGCGTGGCCGCAGGCTGCTATCTGGCACTCATCGTCCTGCTGTTCGCCTGGCTGATCTGGCTCGCGCCGCCACCCCCCGGCCTGCGCAGCCCGCTGCTGCTGGTCTTTTTGCTGCCATTGCTGTTCGGCCTGCGCGGCGTACTCAACCGCCGTCGCTACACGCTGCAGTGGACCGGCATGCTCATCCTGGTCTATTTCATCCACGGCATACTCGCGGCCACCGGCGGCTTTCCGGAGCGCTGGCTGGGGAGCGCGGAGGCGGTCCTGACCATCGGCTACTTTGGCTGCGTAATGCTCGTGCTACGGCGGGGGAAGAAGGCCCACAAAGCCGGTCAGGCCGGCGGCTGATCCCCCAGTACCGACTTGATGAACGGCACGGTCAGGCGCCGGCCGGCCTGCAGCGAAGCGGCATCCAGCCGCTCCACGACGGCCATGAGATGCCCCAGATCGCGGGCCTCGTGACGCAGCAGGTACTCGGTACTCGCCTCCGGCAGATCAAGTCCCCGACGAGCCACCGCGCCGGCCAGGATCCGCCGGCGCCGGTCGTCATCCGCCGCCGTCAGCCGCAACCGCAGCAACGACTCGAGCCGCGAGACGAGATCCGGGAGCGCCAGCCCGAGCGCCGCGGGCGCGGCCGATGCCGAGACCACCATCAGCCCCCCGGCGTCGCGGAGCCGGTTGTAGAGGTGAAACACGCCCTCCTGCCAGTCATCCCGGCCGGCCAGGCAGTCCAGGTCATCGATAGCGACCAGTGACAGGCCCTCGAGACCATCGAGCTGGGCGACCGGCCCGCGAATATGCTCAACGAGGGGGACGTAGACCGCCGGGCCACCGACCTCACTGACCCGACCGCAGGCGGCCTGCAGCAGGTGGCTCCTGCCGCTGCCCGGCGGGCCGGTCAGATAGAGGGATTGCCCGGGCGGGCCGCCCAGCGCCGCCACCGTCGCCACCGCCTGCTCATTACCCAGCGGCACGAACGATGCCAGATCCGCGGCAACGCTCCAGCGGAAATCCAGTGCCAATTGCGCGCCCGAAATGGAGTTGCCCATCAGCGCCAGCGGTACCCGCCGTCCGCCTCGCCCAGTCGCTCGTCCCGGGCCAGCGCCTCCCGGACACGGGCCTCATCGACGCTCACGGCGAGTTGCATCCGCACCTGCCCGCCGGAAACGGCGGTGGTCAAGACCCGCTCCACACCAGCGAGCCCCTCGAGATAGTCCTCCAGACGACCATGATCGGCAAGCGAATCAATGCCATCCACCGTCAGCGTGACCCGACGCCCGGCATCCGGATCCGGGACATAGGCATAAACCGGCCGCAGGCGTCCCGCCAGCACCCCGACCGCGGAGGCCAGCGCGGCGTCCATGGCATCGGCCTCGGCCTGCCAGCGCTCCACGGGCTCCCCGTCGCCGGGCAGGAGCAGCCAGCGCGCCGCGACCATACCATCATCGGCGACCTGCAGCCGGCCGGCCAGGACCGCCTCACCGGCATAGCGGGCCGATGCCGCGCGGATCGGGTCGGCGAAACCCCCGGCCACATCCGCATAGCCCAGGTCGCGGCGATCCCGCAGATCCATCAGCGGGAAGAGCAGAGACAGACCGGACGATGCCGCCGTGGCCCGCAGACGGTCACGCAGCGCGACGCCCTGCTCGCCATCGACGAGGAAGCGCTCATCCGCCCGCTCGACGGCGAGCCAGACGACCACGGTGGGCGGTGGCGCCGGCCAGATGGCGACCGCCGCCTCGCCGAGCGCCCGGCGCAGGAGGGTCTGGTCGAATCGCACCGCAAGCCGCATGCCGGTCTCTTCGTCGGCGGTGCGGTAGGAGAAGCCGGCCAGATAGCGCCCGGCGGAGGCGCGGAGCCGTTCGGCCAGATCGGTACCGGTCACCGCCGGATCGCCGGTGAGCCGCACCAGCATGTCATCCATGGCCCGGCCGAGCGCACGATCGCGGACCGATTCCGATTCATCCGCCACCGGGACCAGCACCGCCTCCGGGGGCGACTGCGCCAGCGCCGCCGGCAGCAGGCCGCAGAGCAGGATCAGCAGGCAGATCGCTCGCAGGGCAAAGCTCATCGGTTCGGTATCCGGAACGTCCGCAAATGGGGTTTTACGGTACCATGAGCGGCCGACCGGAACGATCAAAGCAAGACTCGGAGCAACGCCGTGACCCCACCCGATTCCAAGCCCGGACTCACCTACCGCGACGCCGGTGTCGACATCGATGCCGGCGCCGATCTCGTCGAGCGCATCAAGGGCGATGTGGCGGCGACGCGCCGGCCCGGCATGATCGGCGGGCTGGGCGGATTCGGGGGGCTTTTCGAGCTGCCGGTGCATCGCTATCGCCAGCCGGTGCTGGTGGCGGGCACCGACGGGGTCGGGACCAAGCTCCGACTCGCCCTGGAGACCGGCCGCCATGACGGCATCGGCATCGATCTGGTGGCCATGTGCGTCAACGACGTCATCGTCACCGGCGCCGAGCCGCTTTTCTTTCTCGACTACTACGCCACCGGCCAGCTCGATACCGAGGTGGCGGCCCGGGTCATCCGCGGCATCGCCGCCGGCTGCCGGGAGGCCGGTGCCGGCCTGATCGGTGGCGAGACCGCCGAGATGCCCGGCATGTACGGCGAGGGCGACTATGACCTGGCGGGCTTCTGCGTGGGCGTCGTCGAGCGCGACCGCGTCATCGACGGCGCCGGTGTGCGCCCGGCAGATGCCCTGATTGCCCTGGGCAGCAGCGGCGTCCACGCCAACGGCTACTCGCTGGTGCGCAAGATCCTCGCGCGCGACCCCGAGGCCGCGACGCGCACCCTCGACGGCCGCCCCCTCGACGAGTGGCTGCTCGAGCCCACACGCATCTACGCCCGAACGGTGCTGCGCCTGCTCGGCGAGGTGACCATCAACGGCATCAGCCATATCACCGGCGGCGGGCTCACCGAGAACCTGCCCCGCGTGCTGCCGCGCGGCCTGGCCGCCAGCGTGGATACCGCGAGCTGGCAGTGGCCCTCACTGTTCCGGTGGCTGCAGGAGACCGGCGGCGTCGAAACGGACGAAATGCTCCGCACCTTCAACTGCGGCATCGGCATGGTGCTCGTGGTGCCGGCCGCGGAGGCCGAGCCGGCCCTGGATATCCTGCGCGCCGCCGGCGAAACGGCCTGGATCGCCGGCGAGGTCACCCGCGCCCGGGGCGAGGCCGCGGAGACCGTGTACCGGGGGGTGTCGTGAGCGGGGAGCAGCCGTTTCGCATCGCCGTCCTGATCTCCGGCAGTGGCACGAACCTGCAGGCGATCATCGACGCGGTCGCCGCCGGCGACATCCCGGGGCGCGTCGAGCGGGTGATCTGCAATCGCCCCGACGCCGCCGGCCTGACCCGTGCCGAGCGTGCCGGCATCGACACCGAAGTGCTCGATCACCGGGCATTCGCCGACCGCGAACGCTATGATCAGGCGCTCGCCGGGCGGCTCGACGCCGTGTCGCCGGATCTGGTGGTGCTGGCGGGTTTCATGCGCATCCTCACCGACGGCTTCGTGACCCGTTTCATGGGCCGCCTGATCAATATCCATCCCTCGCTGCTGCCGGCCTACCGGGGGCTGCATACCCACCAGCGGGCCATCGACGCCGGCGAGACCCGCCACGGCTGCAGCGTGCATTACGTCATTCCGGAACTCGACGCCGGACCGGTGATCGCCCAGGCGGCGGTCCCCATCCACCCCGGCGATACCGCCGAGACCCTGCAGGATCGCGTCCAGGCCATGGAACACCGGCTCTACCCCGAGGTGGTGCGCTGGATCGCCGAGGGGCGGGTGACGCTGAAGGGAGGCAGGGTGTGGCTTGACGATGAGCCGCTCAACTCACCGCCCTGTCTGGAGCCCGAAGCGGTCTCATGAACCGGCTCGCTGGCGCGCGATCCGCCCTGGCGGGGCTCGTTCTGGCCGCCACACTGGCATGGAGCGCATCCGGGGCGCACGCCGACGAGTCGACCGGCGAGGCCATCCCGCCGTTCACCGCCATCTACGAGGTACGCAAGGCCGGGTTCACGCTGGGGCGCGCCGATCTCGAATTCCGCCGACCGGCGGAGGGCCGCTATTACTATCGACTGCACACCCGCCCCACGGGCATCGCCCGGATGGTCTACGCCAGCGAAGTCCGCGAGATGAGCATCGGCCACGTCGGCTCGGCGGGATTCCGCCCGGATGTCTACCGCTACAAGCGCAGCGGCGACGACAAGGCCCGCGAGGCCGAGCTCCGGTTCGACTGGGCGGCGCTGGAGGTGGTCAACGATGTCGCCGACTGGCCATGGCGCATGGATATCACCCGCGACACCATCGATCGGGTCATCAGCCCGCTGCAGCTCATGCATGATCTCGCCGCCCGCCCGGCCGACACCGAGCAGCTCGTCTACCGCATCGCCGATGGCGGTGAGCTCAAGACCTACCTGCTCACTATCGACGGCCGAGAAACCGTCGAGACCCCCGCCGGGCGCTTCGAGGCCCTGCGCATCCGCCGCAGCGATACCGACAGCGATCGCCGGACCGTCCTCTGGGTCGCGCCGGCGCTGCACTATCTGGCCGTCCAGGTTGAGCAGTGGGAAGACGGCAGCCGGAACTTCCGGCTGGTCCTCGCCGACGTCGACGGCCTCCCCGACTAGGGGCGGGGCAGGGTCACCCCGCGCTGGCCCATGTACTTGCCCGAACGATCCTTGTAGGACTCCTCGCAGACCTCGTCGGATTCCAGGAAGAGCATCTGCGCCACCCCCTCGTTGGCGTAGATCTTCGCCGGCAGCGTGGTGGTATTGGAGAACTCCAGCGTCACATGCCCTTCCCACTCCGGCTCGAGCGGCGTGACGTTGACGATGATCCCGCAGCGGGCATACGTGGACTTGCCCAGGCAGATGGTCAGGATGTTGCGCGGAATGCGGAAGTACTCCACGGTGCTCGCCAGGGCAAAACTGTTCGGCGGGATGATGCAGACATCCGAGCGCACGTCGACGAAACTCGACTCGTCGAAATGCTTCGGGTCGACCACCGCCGAGTTGATGTTGGTGAAGATCTTGAAGTGATCCGCACAGCGCACGTCATAGCCATAGCTCGATGTGCCGTAGGAGATCATTCGACCGCTGCCGGCGTCCCGCACCTGCCCCGGTTCAAATGGCTCGATCATGCCCCCCGCGGCCATTTCCCGGATCCAGCGGTCGGATTTGATGCTCATTGCCCTGCCCCTGTTCTAGTTGTCGTCAACGACGATGTTCGGGAACCGGCTGGCGCCGTCCGGATCCTGCCGCGAGAGCAGCGCCGCCGTCCGGCGCGCCGCCTCCCGGTAGCGCTCCGCGGCCGGCGACTGCGGCTCGGAGACCACCGTCGGTTCGCCACTGTCCGCATGCTCGCGGATGCCGATCTCGAGCGGCAGCGAGCCGAGCAGCTCGACCCCCTCCTGCTCGGCCAGCCGCTCGCCGCCCCCGGCACCGAATACGTGCTCCTCGTGCCCGCACTGCGAGCAGACATGCAGGCTCATGTTCTCGAGTATACCCAGTACCGGTACCTTCACCTTCTCGAACATCCGCACGCCCTTGCGCGCATCCAGCGTGGCGATGTCCTGGGGCGTGGTGACCACCACCGCGCCGGCCACCGGCACCTTCTGCGACAGCGTGAGCTGGATATCGCCGGTCCCCGGCGGGAGGTCGATGACCAGGTAGTCCAGCGCCTCCCAGCGGGTGTCGTTGAGAAGCTGGGTCAGTGCCTGGGTCACCATCGGCCCGCGCCAGACCATGGGCGAATCCTCCTCGATCAGAAAGCCGATGGACATGACCTGAACACCGTGGTTCTCCAGCGGATGCATGGTCTTGCCATCGGGGCTGTCGGGCTTGCGCCCGGCCACGCCCATCATCCGCGGCTGGCTTGGGCCGTAGATATCGGCATCCAGGATCCCCACGCGGGCACCCTCGCCCGCCAGGGCCAGGGCAAGGTTGGCGGCGGTCGTGGACTTGCCCACACCGCCCTTGGCCGAGGCCACGGCGATGATGTTGCGGATATTATCCAGCGGCTTCAGGGTCGCCTGCACCTGACGCGCGGAGATCGCCCAGTCGATCGCCACCTCGACCCGCTCGGCACCGGCGGCCTCGCGAACGCAGTCGGACACCGCGCGCTCGAGCGCCGGGCGGTAGTGATCGACGGGAAACCCCAGCCGGAGCGCGACATGGACCGCGTCCCCGTCGATACGCACGTCCTCCAGCGCACCGGCGCTGACCAGATCCGTGCCCAGGCTCGGCTCGATCCAGTGTGACAGGGCATTTTCGACGGCCTCGCGGGTCAGTGCAGACATGGCGGCTCCTCGGCATCGGTTTTCAACGCATGATGGGTGGCGAGTCTAACCTCCCCCGCCTGCCGCATTAAACACGCTCCCCGCGGGGTTGAGCCCGCCCGGGGGGCTTGTCCGGCGGAGAGGGCTGCGGCAGATTGCAGGGATGACCTCCACCCGCTCGAATATCGTGCTCATCGGCAT
Organism: uncultured Ectothiorhodospiraceae bacterium; assembly: GCA_913056385.1. Classification (GTDB taxonomy): domain Bacteria; phylum Pseudomonadota; class Gammaproteobacteria; order Nitrococcales; family Nitrococcaceae; genus Spiribacter. The sequence goes on along the minus strand of CAJXND010000003.1, from coordinate 50,799 downwards.
GCCGGGCGCCGGCAAGAGCACGGTGGGCGTTCTGCTCGCCCGGCGACTGGGACTGGATTTCACCGATACCGATCGGCTCATCGAGCAGCAGGCGGGACGCAGCCTCCAGGCCATCGTCGACGCCGATGGCCATCGGGCTTTACGCCGTATCGAGGCAGACGCGCTGATCGCACTGGACTGCCGGCATCACGTTATCGCCACCGGCGGCAGCGCCGTCTACAGCGACCCGGCCATGGCGCATCTGCGACGCAACGGCCTCATCGTACATCTGCACGTCGCGCTGCCGGTCATCCTCGACCGGGTCAACGATATCGCGACCCGCGGTCTGGCCCGTGAGGCCGGACAGTCCCTCGCCGCGCTGTATCACGAACGCGAGGCGCTGTACCGTCGGCATGCCGACGTCGGCGTCGATGTCAGCCAGTGCGATCCGGCAGCCAGCGTGGAGGCGGTCGTCGCCAGTTTCAAACTGGTCTCATAACGGGCCCGACGGCTCTGGCATAATGCCGGTTTACCGTTAGTCAGCGCGGAGCGTTCATGAGCCGCAAGATCCTGGTGACCAGTGCCCTGCCCTATGCCAACGGCCCGATCCACCTGGGCCATCTCGTCGAATACATCCAGACCGACATCTGGGTGCGTTTCCAGAAGCTGCAGGGCAACGAGTGCTGGTATGTCTGCGCCGACGATGCCCACGGCACGCCGATCATGCTCAAGGCACGCGAGCGCGGCATCACCCCGGAGGCGCTCATCGAGCAGGTAGGCGCCGAGCACCGGCGGGATTTCGCCGGCTTCCATATCGGTTTTGACAACTACTACAGCACCCACTCCGAGGAAAACCGGCATTTCGCCGAGCTGATCTACACGCGCCTGCGTGATGGCGGCTGGATCGATCGCCAGGTCATCACCCAGGCCTACGACGCCCGGGAGGGCATGTTCCTCCCCGACCGCTACATCAAGGGCACCTGTCCACGCTGCGGCGCCAATGATCAGTACGGCGACAACTGCGAGGCCTGCGGTGCCAGCTACTCGCCGGATGAGCTGCGCGATCCGGTCTCGGTGATCTCCGGCGAGGCCCCGGTGCAGAAGGAATCAGAGCATTTCTTCTTCCGGCTGCAGGACTTCGAGCCGATGCTGCGCGAGTGGGCCGCCAGCGAAGGGCTGCAGGACGAGGTGGCGAACAAGCTCCAGGAGTGGTTCGACGCCGGGCTGCGCGCCTGGGACATCTCCCGCGACGCCCCCTACTTCGGCTTCGAGATTCCTGATGCCCCGGGGAAGTACTTCTATGTCTGGCTGGATGCGCCCATCGGCTACATCGCGAGCTTCCAGGACCTCTGCAACCGGCTGGGCATGGACTTCGACACCTGGTGGGGGCCCGACTCGCAGGCCGAGCTCTATCACTTCATCGGCAAGGACATCGTCTATTTCCACGCCCTGTTCTGGCCGGCGATGCTCCATGGGGCGGGCTTTCGCACGCCGACCCGGGTCTGTGCCCACGGCTTTCTCACCGTCGACGGCCAGAAGATGTCGAAGTCCCGCGGCACGTTCATCATGGCCGAGACCTATCTGCGGCATCTCAATCCGGAGTACCTGCGCTACTACTTCGCCGCCAAACTCGGCACCGGCGTCCACGACATCGACCTGAGCCTCGAGGACTTCACCCAGCGGGTGAATGCCGACCTGGTGGGCAAGCTCGTGAATATCGCCAGCCGCTGCGCCGGCTTTATCAACAAGCGCTTCGATGGCCGCCTCGGCCCCCGACTCGACACCCCGGAGCTGTTCCGGCGCATGAGTGCCCGCGCCGAGACCATCGCCGGGCTCTACGAGGATCGCGAGTACTCGCGGGTGGTACGCGAGGTCATGGCGCTGGCCGACGAGGCCAACCAGTACATCGACGAGAAAAAGCCCTGGGTGCTGGCCAGGGATCCGGATGCGGCCGAGGACGTGCAGGCCATCAACACCACCGGGCTCAACCTGTTCCGCCTGCTCATGCTCTACCTCAAGCCGGTGCTGCCGCAGACCACCGCGGCGGCCGAGGACTTCCTGCAGATCCGGGCCATGGACTGGTCCGATGCCGGGCAGCCGCTGCTCAATCATGACATCGCCGCGTTCAAGCCGCTCATGACCCGGGTGGACCCCGACGCCATCGACGCCATGGTCGAGGACTCCCGGGAGAACCTGAAACCGGCATGAGTGATTACGCCACGCGGGTTGACCGGATCGACGCGCTGCTGCCGCAGACGCAGTGCGAGCAATGCGGTTATCCCGGCTGTCGTCCCTATGCCGAGGCCATCGCGCGTGACGAGGCGGACATCAACCAGTGTCCGCCCGGCGGTCAGGCCGGGATCGATGCCCTGGCGCAGCTCCTCGGTCGGGTTGGCAAGCCCCTTGACCCTGCCCACGGAGAATATCGGCCGCCACGCGTCGCCTGGATCGACGAGGCGGTCTGCATCGGCTGCACCAAGTGCATCCAGGCCTGCCCCGTGGACGCCATCGTCGGCGCCCGCAAGCGCATGCACACGGTCATCGCCGAGGAGTGCACCGGCTGCGACCTGTGCCTCGCCCCCTGTCCGGTGGACTGCATCCACATGCTGCCCACCAACCGCGAGCAGGAGCCCGAGGATGCGCAGCAGCGGCGCCGCGACACCGCCCGCGAGCGCTTCCGGCAGCGCAACCAGCGCCTGGCCCGCCGCCGGGCGGCGCAGGATGCGCGCCGTGCCACCGACCGCGCCCGCCGCCAGCGCAACGCCGGCGCCGAGAGCACGGCCCCATCCCCTACCCTGCCGGATCGCGACGCCCGCCGGGCAATGGCCCGCGCCGCCCTGGAACGGGCCCGGGCGCGGCGCCGCCGGCGGACGGACAGCCCGTCATGAATCGCGAGAAACGCCAGGCGATCTTCGAGCGGCTGCGCGAGGCCAACCCGCATCCCACCACCGAGCTCGACTACTCGACACCCTTCGAACTGCTGATCGCCGTCATCCTCTCCGCCCAGGCCACCGACCGCGGCGTCAACAAGGCCACCGGCCCGCTCTTCCGCGACGCCAATACCCCCGAGGCCATCCTCGCCCTGGGCGAAGACGGCCTGCGGGACTACATCCGCACCATCGGCCTTTTCAACAGCAAGGCGAAGAACATCATCGCCACCTGCCGGGCCCTGGTGGAGGAGCACGGCGGCGAGATCCCCCGCGACCGAAAGGCCCTGGAGGCGCTGCCCGGGGTCGGCCGGAAGACCGCCAACGTGGTCCTCAACACCGCCTTCGGTGAGCCGACCATGGCGGTGGACACGCATATCTTCCGGGTCGCCAACCGCACCGGGATTGCCAGGGGCAAGACGGTACGCGCCGTGGAGGACAAGCTCCTGCGGCTGATCCCGGAGGCGTTTCTCAAGGACGCCCACCACTGGCTGATCCTGCACGGACGCTATATCTGCACCGCCCGCAAGCCCCGCTGCGGTGCCTGCCCGATCTACGATCTGTGTGAATTCCCCGACAAGGCGCGCTACGCCGAGGCGGACGGCGACTGAAGCCCGCCCGCGGCGCGTGCCTGCTGCCAGGCCCGCCAGCGACGCCAGCCGTAGGCGAGCAACAGGAAAGGCCCGGTGGCGAGCGCCATCGCGCCCCCGATGGAGACATCCAGCCAGAACGCCACCGCATAACCCAGCGGCGCACTCGCCGCCGCGAGGATCATGGCCAGCACGATCATGCTGGAGAGGCGGCGGGTGAGCAGGTAGGCGGTGGCCGGGGGGACCACCACGAAGGTGATGAACAGCACCACGCCCACCGCATCGAACGCCGCCACCGCGGTGCCGCTCAGGAGCGAGAGATGCACATAGAAGATGAGCCCGGGGGCGAGGCCGAGGGCCCGCGCCAGATCCGGATCGAAGGTGGCCAGTTTGAGTGCCTTGTAGAAGGCCAGTACGAAGGCGGCGTCCAGCACCAGCATCACCGCCATCGCGAGCATGGCGCGGGGCACCTCGATGCCGCCGAGCGTGACCGTGTCGAGCCAGACGAAACCGATCTCGCCGAGCAACACCGTGTGTTCGTCGAGGTGGACATCCCGGGCGAAGACATTGATCAGAATGACCCCGGCACTGAACAGCGCCGGGAAGACCAGCCCGATGGCCGCATCATCCCGCAGCCGTCGGGTGCGCGTCAGCGTCTCGATCAGGTAGACGGCGAGCACGCCGCTCAGCGCGGCGCCGGCGATCTGCACCGGCCCGCTGGTCTGCCCGGTGAGCAGCCAGGCCAGGGCGATGCCGAAGAGAATCGAGTGACTGATGGCATCGGCCAGCATGCTGTTGCCGCGCAGGACAAGGAAACTGCCGAGCAGCGATGCGCTCACGCCCACCAGCATGCCGGTGAGCAGGATGGCCACCGTGGGATCGGCGAGCCCGGTCATGCGCCGTTCCCGAAACGCCGCCGACGGCGTTGCGCGTACTCCGCGGCATGGGCCACACCGGTCTCGGTGAGCTGCCAGTGGCGGCCTTCATCCGGCATATGCTGGGCCGGCACCACCAGCCCGCGATCGGCCAGGGTGCTGAGCTGCGGCTCGGTGATCATGCCGTGGTAGGCATCCACCGCGCCCTGCTCCACCCGATAGCGCCAGTCACCATGTTCCCGGGCGAGTTCGTAGAGCGTCTGCAGGATGCGATCGGTGGAGGTATGCGAGCGGCGATGGCGACGCCGCCACCAGGCGGGAATCAGCCCCCGACGCGGCGCCAGCAGCAGCGACAGCAGCGCGATTAGCGTGGCCAGCAGCACCACCACCGGGCCGGTGGAGAGCCCCGGCGCGAGGGCACTGACCAGGCCGCCGCCCACGCCGGCCAGCGCGCCGAGCACCGCCGAGAGCACGACCATGCCGAGCAGGCTCCCGCACCACTGGCGGGCCGCCGCGCCGGGGGCGATGATCATGGCCGTCATCAACACCACCCCCACCATCTGCAGGCCGGTGACCACGGCGAGCGCGATCATGGCGGTCAGCAGGCGCTCCAGCCACTGCACCGGCAGGCCCGTCACCGCCGCGAAGTCCGGGTCGAAGGTCATGAGCTTGAGCGGCTTCCAGAGCAGTGCCACGCCCAGCAGGGCGATCCCGGCGAGGATCATCATCGGGTAGAGATCGGCCCGTGTGGTCGCCGCCGCCTGGCCGAAGAGGAAACTGTCCAGCCCCGCCTGCGAGGCGCCACCCCGGCGCTGGATCCAGGTGAGCAGCACCACGCCCAGGGCAAAGCCGAGGCTGAGCATGGCCGCCAGCGCCGCATCCATCTTGAGCCGCGTATTGCGCGTCAGGGCGACCATCAGCAGCGCGGCGGCGACGCCGGTGAACAGCGCCCCCCCCATGATGCTGCCCATCTCCCGCGCACCGGCCATCATGAAACCGATACAGACACCGGGCAGCGCCGCGTGGGCGAGCGCATCGCCCAACAGGCTCTGGCGCCGGAGCACGGCAAAGGCCCCCAGCACGCCGCTGATCACACCGATCAGCGCGGCCCCCAGCATGACGTTCTGCAGCGTGTAGTCAGCCAGCAGGCCCGGCATCTTCCGGTCCTCCGTTGCGCTGCCGTCCCTCGTCGAGCAGCGCGACCTGGCCGCCGTAGGTGCGGCGCAGGTTGCGGGCGGTATACACCGAGTCGATGGGCCCGGCGGCGATCACCCGGACATTGAGAAAGATCAGCCAGTCGAAATAGCGCTGCACGGTCTGCAGATCGTGGTGGACGACGATAATCGTGCGGCCCTCGCGGCGCAGGCGCCCGAGGATGTCGATGATGCTGCGCTCGGTGGTCGCGTCGACACCGGCCATGGGCTCATCCAGCAGGAGGAGGTCCGGCTGCTGGACCAGCGCCCGGGCGATGAACACCCGCTGCTGCTGACCGCCGGAGAGCTCGCTGATCTGCCGGTCCGCCAGGGCATCCATGCCGACCTCCTCCAGCGCGCGCAGGGCCCGGTCCCGTTCCCGACGCCCGGGCCAGCGAAACCACCCCATGCGGCCGTAGAGCCCCATGGTGACCACATCCACCGCCGTGGTGGGGAAGTCCCAGTCCACGCTGGAGCGCTGCGGCACATAGCCCACCCGCCGGCGCTGCTCCGCATAGGTATGGCCGAACAATCGGACATGACCCGCCGACAGCGGAACGAGTCCGAGGATGGCCTTCAGCAGCGTGCTCTTGCCGGCGCCGTTGGGGCCGATGACACCGGCCAGCACGCCGGGCGGGATATTCAGGTCGATATCCCAGAGCGCGGGGCGATCGCCGTAGCTGACCGTCAGATCCTCGACGTGCAGGGCGAGATCCGGCTCATGGGGCTGCCCGAGCTCGTGGTCCATGCGGCTCAACCGCCAGACACCCGCCGCGCATCCAGTGACTCCTGCCAGGGCGCGAGCACCGCCGGCAGGGGTGCCATTGTCCCGCCCAGCGCCCGGGTGATCTCCGCGGTGTTGTGGATCAGCATGCCGATGAGGCTGTCCGCCAGCGTGCCGGGCTCGCCCAGGGCATCGCCGTGGATCGAGCCCCCAATGGATACCTCGGCGGAGCGCTCACGGGCCGCCTCCACCACCGCCTGCACGGTGCGTGGATTGATGGTGGTCTCGACGAAGATGGCCGGGATCCCGCGCTCGGCGATCAGGGCGGCGGTGTCCTGGATATCCGCGACGCTGGCTTCGGCACTGGTGCTGATGCCCTGGATCCCCTGCACATCGATGTCATAGGCGCGGCCGTAATAGCGGAAGGCGTCATGGGCAGTCAGCAACACCCGCTGCGGCTCGGGGATGCTGGCGATGCGCGCCTGGATCCACTGATCCAGAGCCCGGAGCCGCCGGTTCAGTGTGTCGGCCCGGTCGTTGATGGCCGCCGCACAGCCCGGTGCGATATCGGTCAGCATGCCCGCGAGCGGCGTCACCCCCTGGGCCCAGAGGGCTGCATCCATCCACAGATGGGGGTCCACCGAATAGCCGCCCGTGCCCCGCATGGGCTCCCGCGGACCCTCCGCCGACGCGGCTTCGGCCAGTGCCAGCGTCGGCCGGCGCTCACCGACGCGGGTCAACACGTTGTCGAGCTGCCCCTCCAGCCCATACCCGTTGAAGACGATCAGCGCCGCCTGCTGAAAGGCACGCACGTCGGAGGCGGAGGCCTGGAACAGATGCGGGTCGACGCCGGGGCCCATCAACACCTCGACATCGATGCACTCCCCTCCGAGGCTCGCCACGGTATCGCCGATCATGCCGGTGGTGGCGAGCACCATGGGCGGCGCCGCCATGGAAAGTCCCGGTCCGGCGCCGATGCCCAGCATCATGGCGGCGGCCAGCCAGACCGCCCGGCCGCGTTGAAAACCCATGCGCGCCCTCCATCCGAATGCGAATGCGAATTGGAACGATTCCAATTTATCCATTGCCGGCGGTCAGGTCAACGACCCCGCCGGCCCCGGGCGGGCGCGCCGACCCGCTACTCGCCCCGACGCGCGGCGACGCGCAGACGCAGGGCATTCAGCTTGATGAAGCCCTCGGCATCCTTCTGGTCGTAGGCGCCGGCATCGTCCTCGAAGGTGGCGATGCTGTCGTCGAACAGGCTGTCCGACTCGGAGCGGCGTCCCACGACGATGACGTTGCCCTTGTAGAGCTTGAGCCGGACCACGCCGTTGACCCGGGTCTGCGTCGTGTCGATCAGCGCCTGCAGCGCCTCACGCTCCGGGCTCCACCAGTAGCCGTTATAGATGAGTTCGGCATAGCGCGGCATGACCTCGTCCTTGAGATGCGCAGACTCCCGGTCGAGCGTGATCGACTCGATGGCTCGGTGGGCCCGCAGCAGGATGGTGCCGCCGGGCGTCTCGTAGCAGCCCCGGGATTTCATGCCCACGTAGCGGTTCTCGACGATATCGATGCGGCCGATGCCGTTGTCGCCGCCGAGCTGGTTGAGCCGCGAGAGCATGTCGTGGGGCGCCAGGGCCTCGCCGTTGAGGGCCACGGCGTCACCGCCACGGAACGCGAGGTCGATCTCGGTGGGCGTATCCGGCGCCGCCTCGGGGGAGACGCTCCAGCGCCACATGTCCTCCTCCGCCGGCGTCCAGGTGTCTTCCAGGACCCCGCCCTCGTAGGAGATGTGCAGCAGGTTGGCGTCCATGGAGTACGGCGAGCCGCCGCCCTCCTTCCTGCCCTCGATGGGGATGCCGCGCTCCTCGGCATAGGCGAGCAGACGCTCGCGGGAGTTCAGATCCCACTCCCGCCAGGGGGCGATGACATGAATCCCCGGTTCGAGGCCGTAGTAACCGAGCTCGAAGCGGACCTGGTCATTGCCCTTGCCGGTGGCGCCATGGCAGACGGCGTCGGCGCCGGTCTCCCGGGCGATCTCGATCTGGCGCTTGGCGATCAGTGGCCGGGCAACCGAGGTGCCGAGGAGGTATTCGCCCTCGTAGATGGCGTTGGCGCGGAACATCGGGAAGACGAAGTCGCGCACGAACTCCTCGCGCAGGTCATCGATGTAGATCTCCTCGACGCCCAGATCCTTTGCCTTGGCGCGCGCGGGCTCGAGCTCCTCACCCTGACCCAGGTCGGCGGTGAAGGTCACCACCTCGCAGTGATAGTGGTCCCGCAGCCACTGCAGAATGACGGAGGTATCGAGTCCGCCGGAGTAGGCCAGGACGACCTTTTTGATCTCGCTCATGAAGTGCACTCTCGGATTGACGAATTTCGGGATCCTGATGCGCCGCAATGATCGACGCGCCAGCGGGGAGAATCAAGGCGTGCGGCGCCGGCCCTGATACAATGGCGGCATGGACACGCTGACGCTGACCCGACCCGACGACTGGCACCTTCACCTCCGCGACGGCGCTGTGCTCGAGGATGTCGTGCACTGGAGCGCGGCCCGTTTCGGCCGGGCGATCATCATGCCCAACCTCGTGCCGCCGGTGACCACCACCGAAATGGCCGCGGCCTACCGGGAGCGGATACTCGCCGCACGGCCCGAGGGCAGCGCGTTCGAGCCACTGATGACGCTTTATCTCACCGACAACACCCCCGCCGTCGAGATCGAGCGCGCCGCGGCCAGCGGGTTTATCCATGCGGTCAAGCTCTACCCTGCCGGCGCCACCACCAATAGCGACTCCGGCGTCACCGACATCGCCCGCTGCGACGAGGCGCTGGCGGCCATCGCCGAGCAGGATCTCACGCTCTGCATCCACGGCGAGGTCACCCGGCCCGATACGGATATCTTCGATCGCGAGGCGATCTTCCTCGAGGAGCGCCTGGCACCGCTGCTCGATCGTCACCGCCACCTGCGCGTGGTGCTCGAGCACCTCACCACCGCGGCGGCCGTGGATTTCGTCCACCAGGGACCCGAGCGGCTGGGCGCCACCATCACGCCGCAGCATCTGCTGATGAACCGCAATGACCTGCTGGCCGGCGGCGTCCGGCCCCATCACTACTGCCTGCCGATCCTCAAGCGCGAGCGTGATCGCGAGGCGCTGATCGACATCGCCACCTCGGGTCATCCGCGGTTCTTCCTCGGCACCGACAGCGCGCCGCATGCCCGCCATGCCAAGGAGAACGCCTGCGGCTGTGCCGGCATTTTCAGCGCCCCGCTCGCCATCGAGCTCTATGCCGAGGCCTTCGATCAGGTCGGTGCCCTCGAACGGCTGGAGGGCTTCGCAAGCCTCTTCGGCGCCGATTTCTACGGACTGCCGCGCAACGCCGCGCGCATCACGCTCACCCGCCGGCCACGCCGCATACCGGAGACGCTCCCCTACGGCGACGCCCATATCGTGCCGCTGCGCGCCGGCGGCGAGACGGACTGGTCGCTGACCGATGACACCGCCGCCCCGGAGGCCCCATGACCGCCCGCGCCATCAACCAGCGCTTCCGCGGCTTTCTGCCTGTGGTGGTGGACATCGAGACCGGCGGCGTCAATGCCGCCACCGACGCCATGCTGCAGATCGCCGCGGTGATGGTGCACATGGACGAGGCGGGGGTGCTCTACACCGGCGAGACCCACACCACCCATGTCCAGCCCTTCGAGGGCGCCAATCTCGATCCGAAGTCGCTGGAGTTCAACGGCATCGATCCGGATCATCCGCTGCGCATGGCCATCCCCGAGGACGAGGCCCTGCGTCAGATCTTCCGGCCGATACGAGAGACCATCCGCGCCACGGGCTGCAGCCGCGCGGTGCTGGTGGGCCACAATGCGTGGTTCGACCTGGGTTTCCTGAACGCGGCGGTGAACCGCAGCGGCATCAAGCGCAACCCCTTTCATCCCTTCTCGTGCTTCGACACGGCCACGCTGTCGGGGCTGGCATTCGGCCAGACCGTGCTCGCGCGGGGCGTGGCGGCGGCCGGCCTTGGCTGGGATGCGCGGGAGGCGCACTCGGCGATCTACGACGCGGAGAAGACCGCTGAGCTTTTCTGCACCATCGTCAATCGCTGGGATGAGCTGAGCGATCATCCCGACTACGGGGCCGGGCTCTAGGCCCCGCCCCGCGACGCCGGGCAGGATCAGGCGTTGTCCGACTCGCTGCCGGCGGCCGACTGCACGGCCGGCTGCAATTCGCCCGACTCATACATCTCCATGATGATGTCACAGCCACCCAGCAACTCGCCGTTGACGTAGAGCTGCGGAATCGTCGGCCAGTTGCCGTATTCCTTGATGCCCTGGCGGATGCCCTCGTCCTCCAGCACGTTGACGTAGGCGAACTCCACACCGCAGCCGGCCAGCGCCTGCGCGGCGCGCATCGAGAAGCCGCACTGCGGGAACTGGGGCGAGCCCTTCATGTAGAGAATCACCGGGTTGCCTTCCACCTGCTCGCGAATGCTGTCCTGTACGTCGCTCATTTCGGCTCCTTTGTGAATTCGTACCGCTAGTGTACGGATTGGGCTGATGTCAGGCGAGGGGCAAAAACCCTTTGGATACGGTATCCTGCGCGGCCATGGAACAAAATCATCTGTCTGACACACGTTTCGAGTCCCTGGGGCTCCACGAATCCCTCATCACCGGACTGCAGGAGGCGGGCTTCGAGCACTGCACGCCGATCCAGGCGGCCGCCCTGCCCATTGCCCTGAAAGGCCGCGATGTCGCCGGTCAGGCCCAGACCGGCACCGGCAAATCCGCCGCCTTCCTGCTGGCCTGCATGCACCGGCTGATGACCCACCCGGTGGCCGCCGAGAAGGTCGGGCCGTGGGCGATCGTGCTCGCGCCCACCCGGGAGCTCGCCCTCCAGATCCACAAGGATGCCGAGCGGCTGGGCTGGTTCACGGGCATGGACTTCGCCTGCATCTACGGCGGCACCGGCTACGAGAGCCAGCGCAAGTCCCTCGAGCGGGGCACCGACATCCTCATCGGCACCCCCGGGCGCATCATCGATTTCTACAAGCAGCGCGTCTTCAGCCTCGACAACATCGAGGTCTGCATCCTCGACGAGGCCGACCGCATGTTCGACATGGGGTTCATCGCCGACATCCGCTATCTGCTGCGGCGCATGCCTCCGCCCGAGGAGCGGCTCAACATGCTGTTCTCGGCGACCCTGTCCGAGCGTGTCAGGGAGCTTGCCTACGAGCACATGAACGACCCGGAGTCGGTGCAGATCGAGTCCGACACCATCACCGCCGACCGGGTCCGGCAGACGCTCTATCACGTCGAGAACAACCAGAAGATCGGCCTGCTGCTGGGCGTCCTCCGCCAGCAGGAGCCCACGCGCACGCTCATCTTCGTGAACACCAAGCGCGACGCGGACAAGGTCACCGGCTATCTGCTGGGCAACGACATCAAGGCCGCGGTCATCTCCGGGGATATCCCGCAGAACAAGCGCGAGCAGCTCCTCGCCAGGTTCCAGGCCGGCGAACTGCCGATCCTCGTGGCCACCGATGTCGCCGCCCGCGGGCTGCATATCCCCGAGGTCAGCCACGTCATCAACTACGACCTGCCCCAGGATGCCGAGGACTATGTCCACCGCATCGGCCGCACGGCCCGGGCCGGCGCCACCGGCGACGCCATCAGCTTCGCCTGCGAGAGCTACGTCTACTCGCTGCCCGACATCGAGCAATACATCGACCAGAAGATCCCCTCGGAGATGGCACCACCGGAGCTCATCGCCGAGGACATCAAGCCGGCGGCCCGCATGGACAACCGCCGCAGCAGCGGAGGCGGCGGCAGTCGCAGCCGCAGCGGTGGCAGCGGCGGACGCCGGGGCAGTGGTGGTGGTCGTGGCAACGGGGGCCAGCGCGGCGATCAGTCGTAGTTGAACGAATAGAAGAGGTCGAGGGCGTTCTCCGCGCCGCTCACGGCCTCCAGATAGAGCTGGCCGGTCAGGTAATAGCGCAGGCTGAGCGTGTTCTGCGGCTGAAACACGCCGACGCCATAGCGCACCATCAGGTTGGGGGCGAGATAGCCGCTGACCGCCACCTGCGCCTCATCGCCCTGACCGGTGGCCTCGAGCTGAAAGTCCTCGACCCCCAGCTCCTCGGCGATGGCCGAGCCCAGCCGTCCACCGCCGAACACACCCAGTGACAACGCCGCACGGCTCAGCAGGGCCTCCTCGCTGGGCGTGCCCTGGCCGGGCGGCCGGCCAGTGACCAGGTAGGACAGAATGCTTGCCTGGGGCATCGTCGGGCTCGAGAAAAGCCGCACCTGCGGGTCATCGGCAGGGCCGGTCACCCGCACGCCCGCCAGGATATCCGCCGACGCCCGGACGGCCTCGATATCCAGCCGTGGCCGGCCCAGCGGCCCGGCAAAGATCAGGCGCCCGCGGCGGATGGACAGCGACTGTCCATAGGCCTCGTAGCTCGCATCGAGGATATTCAGCACGCCCTCGCCCTCGGCTCCCTCAGCGCCGATCTGGCGCAGGCGCAGCTCACCGCCGAGTCGCCCCGTCGCCCCCTGGGCGGAGAATGTCACCGCATCCCCCAGCACCACCCGCAGGTCGCTCTCCAGCGTCCGGCCGCCGGCCTGCGCCTCGGCGCTGGCCAGGGGCTCGCCCGCGGTATCCACCAGCACGGTATCCGCCGACACCCGCACGGCCCCCGGTGCCCGCTGATCAAGCCGGAGCTCGCCCGCCGGCACGCGCACTTCGCCGGTCAGCCGCAGTGTCTCCGGCGTCATCTCCAGACCCATATCCGGGCTGACCTTGATTTCGGCCAGCGTACCGACATCAATCGCCAGATCCTCGCCGGTCAGATCGATCCGGCCGCGCGGCGCAGCCTGCCGCCAGTCAAGCCGTCCATCCACGCTGGCCTCGCCATCACCGGCCCGGAAGCCGCCCTCGAGGGTCACCACCCGACCGTCGATGCGCGCGGTCAGGTTGATCGCCTCCAACGGCGTGACCAGCGCCGTTGGCAGAAGCTCACCATCGGCAACGCGCAGCGACCCACGGAAAACCGGATCCGCCAGCGTGCCATGCAACTCGCCCCGGGCCTGCAGCAGACCCCGGATGCGGCGCAGTTGCGGCAACGTCGCGGCGAGCGGCGCCAGGGGAACACCATCAAGCCAGACGATGCCATCGAGCGGGCGCGTGGGATCCGCCGGGTCGGTCTGCACAACAACGCCCCCGGTGCCGATGGCCGGGGACGCCAGGCCGAGCCGCAGGTTCGCCTGATCGGGGCGCAGATCGGCATCGACGACGATACGGTCGTAATTCAGTGACAGGGTGCCGTCGCCGCCATCCTGCGGCACCTCGATGCGACCGTCGGCGCTGACCAGCGTCACCCGGGCACTGGGCCCGGTGTCGCGCTGCCAGTCGAAGGCCGCCGTCCCGGTCACATCGCCGGGCAATGCAAACCCTTCCGGAAGATAGGGCTCGAGCAGGGCCAGCGGCATGCGCGCGAGGCGCAGTCGTGCACGCGCCCGATCGCGATCGGCCAACAGCGGTTCGGCACAGACCCGGACGTCCTGCCAGCGCCAGCAGTGACCGGCCAGTCTGACCCGCCCCGGACTGACGTCCAGCATTGGTTCGCCCGTCATCCGCCAGCGCCGGCTGGCGGCGGTGAACGTCGCCTCGGTGATCGCCCCGGCCCAGGTACCGGCGGCGGCATCCATGGCGCCATGGGCCACCATCCGCGCCGCGAGTGGTCCGTCGCTGGCCTCCACGACGACGCGATGGCGGGCCGGCTCGCCGCGCAGGGACAGATGCAGGTCGCCCAGTCGGGTGTCCTCCCGCACCAGCCCGCGCAGTCGAAGATCGATCTCGCCACCGCGCTGCGCCGACCAGTCCGCGTCGAAATCCGCCTGCGCCAGGGCCAGTCCCTGATAGGCAACCGACTCGGCGCTCAACGTGCCGGTCACCGATGGTCGGAGCGGCTTGCCGCTGACCTCGAAACGGCCCTCGAGCCGCCCGGAGAGCCCCGGCCAAAAGGCAGCCAGTGAGGGTGCCTGGAGGTTGCCATCGAGTTGCAGCGTGTCGTTCAGACGGACATCGAAGGCAAGCCGGCCCTGCCCCGACTCGATGCTCGCCGTCACCTGCCGCGACGGGCCGAGCAGGCGGAGGTCGACGTCGAACCGCGCCGTCCGGGCGCCGGACAGATCGCCGCTGAACCGGAGATCGCCCGCCTCGCCGTTCAATCGCCCGGCTACCCGAACCGATTCGCCAGCGGTGAGCGCGCCGGCCGGCTCCACCGACCCGCGCAGGTCGATGGGCCAGGCCCCCGCCGGCACGATCTCTCCGGACAGGCGGGCCCGGCCCGGTCCGCCGGCCAACGCCAGGTGGTCGAGGGTCAGCCGGTTATCGACAAGGCGAGCGGCCAGATCGATGGAGTCCAGGGCCAGGGTGGGAGGGTCCCCTGCATCATCCCCGCGCCGGATCGCCACCTGCTCGATCTGAAGCGCCTCGACGATGACATCCACCGGCAGGGTGAGGTCCGGCAGGCGGATCCGATCCGGGAGGGCATCCAGGGGATGACCGCTCGGCGACGGTTCGGCGGCCTCCTCCGGCACCGGCGCCGCCGGCCAGTCCACCTGGACACCGACAACATCCAGGCGATCGATACAGATCCGCCAGCGCAGCAGACAGTCGGGGCGCCAGTCGAGCACCACCCGCTCGGCGGCCATGCGCCGGTCATCCGCCGACCAGACCAGATCGGCGAGCACCATCCCGTCCCAGAGATTGCCCGAGACCACCGAGACCGCCAGCCCGGGCACCATGGCCTCGCCCCGCGCCGCCAGCCAACGTGCGCCGTCGGTGGTACTGATCAGCCAGGCCACGCCCAGGGCCAGGCCGAAGATCAGCGTCAGGAGAATGCTGCGCAGGCCCGGCATCAGAACGGTGGTCCCACGGAGATATGCAAGCGGAAGGGGATATCCTCGCGGCTCACCCCCCAGGCAAAGTCCAGCCGCAGGGGACCTACCGGGGACGACCAGCGCACCCCGAATCCCGTGCCCACCGCCGGATCGAAGTCGTCGATACGCTTGTACGCATTACCGGCATCCACGAAAGTCGCCAGACGCCAGTTGCCGAACACCTTGTAGCTGTACTCGAAACTGCCGGTGGCGAGATAGCGCCCGCCGATCACGTCACCGCTGGCGTCCCGGGGGCCGAGGCTGTTGTAGGCGAACCCGCGCACGCTCTGGTCGCCCCCGGCGAAGAAGCGCAGCGACGTGGGGGTCTGATCGAAGTCATTGGTGGCGATGGCGCCGACGTCGGCCCGCAACTGGAAGCGGTTGCGCTCGCCGAGGCTGCGCAGCCAGGTGTTGCTCAGCCTCAGGCGGGCGATATCCAGGTCCGACAGGAAGTCACGGGCCGACACCTCCACCGAGTAGGTCTGCTGGTCTCCGCGGTAGGGATCGATGCCCCCGCGGGAACGGGTCCGCGTGAAGGCGATGCCGGGCATCAGCAGGCGGGTCGTCCCCGAGTCCAGACCGGCGCTGAATCGCTCGTCGAGCCAGCGCAGCGACTGCGTGCGCACCCAGCCCGACGTGAACCCCTGACGCCGGCTGAGCGAGACGGTATAGCGCTCGCTGCGGCTGTCCTCGATGTCGGCATTCGCCCAGCCCGTGGCCAGCGACAGATAGTCGTTGAGCGGATCGGCAAGCGGGATCTCGTAGCGGGCGTCGACGCTCTGACGCACCGTCGACAGACGCAGCTCGCTGTTCAGCCGATGGCCGCGGTTATTGATGTAGTGCCGCTCGAAGCCGAGCCGGGTGCGCGGGCCCTCGTCGGTGGAATAGCCGATCCCGGTGGTCACGGTATTGCGGTCGCGGGTGACCACATCGGCCTGCACCGGAATACGCCCATCCACCGCCTCGTCGCGGCGGGTCTCGACCAGTGCGTCGCTGAAGTAACCGCTCTCGAGCAGCCGGCTGTTGAGATCGGCCACGGCGTCGGCGGTGTAGGGCGTGCCGGGATCGAACGGCACCAGCCGCTCCAGGAAAGAGCGCCGGAAGGGCGTCGCGGAGAAGCTCACCTCGCCGAGCGCATATCGCCCCCCCGTTGCCAGGACCAGCGTGGCATCCGCCCAGCCGTCGGGGACATTGACGGCGAGGCGGGCGGTGGTGAAACGCGCATCGAAATAGCCCCGCTGCAGGGCCAGGTTGCGCAGGGCCCGCTTGCTGCGCTCGTAGTCGGCCTGGTTGAGGGACTCGCCGGAACGCAGGGGAAGACGCCCGATGAGCGTCTGGAAGGCGGTGTCGTCCCGGCCCGCCCCCGTGATGCGCACATCGACGCTGCGCACCGTCACCCGCGGGCCGGGATCGACGTCCACGGAGAGCATCCAGTGACCCTGCACCGAGCGGAGACCGATACGGCTCTGTGCCTGGTAATAGCCCAGCGCCTCCAGTGCCTCGGCCACATCGCGGCGGACCCGGTCCCGGTACAGATCCGCGGCCAGGTCGGAGTCGAGTTCCACCGCCGGATCGATATAGGCGCGGATGTTCTCAGCGGCCTCGCCTTCCACACCGGCAAGGGTCAGGCGTACCTCGGCCACGGCGTTGCCGACGAGCATCCCGGCAACGACCAGTGCAAGGCGCCATCGATACAACCCGCACCCCATGCCTCCCACGGCCCGTTTCAGAGGCGTGGTGGCCGTCCCCCGGCGCGCTCACGGGCTTCCTGGCAGTCAATGCAGCGTGACACCGACGGCGAAGCCTGCAGACGCGCGAACGGGATGGGCTCGCCGCAATCCACGCAGATCCCGTAGCCGCCTTCATGCCAGGCCCGCAGGGCCGCCTCGTTGGCCCGCAGCTCCTGGATATGGCGGTCGATGTCCGCGTACTCGATGTCCGCCAGCAGATCGACCAGCGATTCGTCACCCGGGTCCCGGACACGGTCGGCGATATCCTCGGCGCGATGCAGATCGGCGGCCAGCACCTCGCTGCGGATCTCCTC
Organism: uncultured Ectothiorhodospiraceae bacterium; assembly: GCA_913056385.1. Lineage (GTDB taxonomy): Bacteria > Pseudomonadota > Gammaproteobacteria > Nitrococcales > Nitrococcaceae > Spiribacter. Next base: position 33,523 of record CAJXND010000003.1, on the reverse strand, counting down.
TCGCAGGGCGGCCTGTTCGTTCTCGAGGGCCGTTCGCAGTGTCTGGCGCTGCTCGGCGGACAGATTCTCGTTCATCTCCAGCTCCTGCCGTGTTGAGTGTTCGGCTCTCTGACCCGAGAGGGCCCCATGATATCCTCAATTCCATGAGTGAACAGGACGCCAGCACCGAGGAACATCGCCTGCGGCTACGCCATCTGCGCTTGTCGGACTACCCCGATGTCAAGCACATCATGGACCAGGTCTATCCCGATCTGGGAGGCGCCTGGACCCGCAAGCAGTTCGCCGCACAGGTCAGTCGCTTCGCCGAGGGCCAGATCTGCATCGAGGACAACGGCCGTGTGGTCGCCGGCACCATTTCCATGATCGTCGACTACGACCGCTACGGCGACCGGCACAAGTACGACGAGATCACCAGCAACGGCTACCTGAGCAATCACGACCCCAACGGCGACGTGCTCTACGGCGTCGACATCTTTGTCGATCCCGAGTACCGCGGCATGCGCCTTGGCCGCCGACTCTACGACGCCCGCAAGGAGCTCTGCCGCAGCCTCAACCTGCGCGCCATCGTGGCCGGCGGCCGCATGCCCGGCTACCGCGAGCACGCCGGCGAGATGAAGCCCGAGGAGTATATCGATCTGGTCAAGCGCCGCGAGCTCTACGATCCGATCCTCTCCTTCCAGCTCGCCAACGACTTCCACGTCCGCCGGGTGATCACCGCCTATCTGCCGGAGGATCAGGACTCCCGCGCCTTCGCCACGCTGCTGCAGTGGGACAACATCTTCTACGAGAGCGACCGCACACCGCTCATCGGCGGGCGCAAGTCCACGGTACGGGTCGGCACCGTGCAGTGGCAGATGCGTCGGGTGACCAACTTCGAGGACCTGATGTCGAACATCGAGTTCTTCGTCGATGCCATGGCCGGCTACAACTGCGACTTCATCCTCTTCCCGGAGCTGTTCAACGCGCCGCTGCTCGCCCAGTTCAACCAGGAGGATCCAGCCGAGGCCATGCGCGGCCTCGCCCAGTACACCGGCGAGATCACCGATGCCATGAGCCGCATGGCCGTGTCCTACAACATCAACATCATCGCCGGCTCCATGCCGGTCTACGATGACAACGCGCTCTACAACGTCGCCTACCTGTGTCGGCGTGACGGCACCATCGACAATCACTACAAGCTCCATGCCACCCCCGACGAGCGCTTCTACTGGGGTGTGCAGGGCGGTGATGCGCTCAAGGCCTTCGATACCGACGTGGGCAAGATCGGCATTCTGGTCTGCTACGACGTGGAGTTCCCGGAGGCCTGTCGGCTGCTCGCCGACCAGGGCATGCGGATCCTGTTCGTGCCGTTCTGGACCGACACCAAGAACGCCTACCTGCGGGTGCGGCGCTGTGCCCAGGCGAGGGCCATCGAGAACGAGTGCTACGTGGCCATCACCGGCAGCGTGGGCAACCTGCCGCGGGTGGAAAACATCGAAATCCAGTACGCCCAGGCGGCGGTGTTCTCACCCTCGGATTTCGCCTTCCCCCACGACGGGATCGTCAGCGAATCGACACCGAACACCGAGATGACGCTGGTGGTGGATCTGGACATGGACAAGTTGAAGCAGCTCCGCGCCGAGGGCTCGGTCCAGAACGCCAAGGACCGGCGCCTGGACCTCTACCGCGTGCACTGGCTGGACGACTGACGCCGCCACCCGACGGCACCCCCCCTGCTAGAACTTCTGCTTCGCCAGCCAGGGCTGCATCCGCGCGAACGCCTCCTCGATGTTCTCCATGGCGTTCGAGAAGCTGATGCGGATGGCATTGCTGCAGGTATCGCCGAAGGCATCGCCGGGGATCACGCACACGCCGGTCTCCTCGAGCATGCGCAGCGAGAGGTCCGTGGCATCGGTGCGCGGCGGCAGCGACGGGAACACGTAGAACGCCCCCTGGGGCACATAGCCGGTCAGATGCGGCGTCTCGCTGACGAGCTCCACCACCCGGTCGCGGCGGCGCCGGTACTCGGCATTCATGTCATCGACGCAGCGCATGTCCCCCTGGAGGGCGGCCACGCCCGCCCACTGCGCCGGCGTACTCGCGACCGTGGTGGTGAACATGTGATAGCGCCGCAGCTTCTTGATCGCCCCCTGGCTGGAGATCATCCAGCCGATGCGGAAGCCCGCCATGCTGAAGGTCTTGGAGAAGCTCGAGATCGACATCACGTGATCGAGGTCCGACGTGCAGTTGATCACGCTGGGGAATTCCATCCCCTCCTCCAGCAGGATGTGGTCGTAAACCTCGTCGGCGAAGACGTAGACACCGCGGTAGGCGGCCTCCTGGACGATCGCCTCGATGGTCTCCCGCGGGTAGACCGCACCACTGGGGTTGCTCGGTGAATTGAGCACGATCGCGAAGGTCCGCATGCCGATGGCGTCGATCACCTCCTGCGGGTCGATCTGATGGCCATGTTCCGGGCGCGTCGGGATGATCTTCACCTCGCCGCCGTTCATGCGAATGAGCGGCGCATAGAGCAGGAAGGTCGGGTCGGTGACGATGAACTGCCGACCGGGCGCGGCCGTCGCCGTGAGCGCCAGGTACATGGCTTCGGTGGCGCCGGTGGTAACGAGGAAATTGTCCTCGGTGAGCTCGCGGTCGTAGCGATTGCTGTAGTAGCGCGCCAGCTCGCTCAGCAGCTCCGGCAGACCGGCGTCCATGGTGTAGCCCGTATAGCCGTCGCGCAGCGCATCGATGTGCGCCTCGACGATGTGTTGCGGCGTGGGGAAGTCGGGCTGGCCGATGGACAGATGGATGACATCCTCCATGCCGGCGGCGGTGTTGATCATCCGCCGGATGCCAGGCATCGGAATGGCCTGAAGGGAGGGGCTGAACAGCGGCGCCTCGGCCTGATCGCCCTGGTCCATCTCCACCGGATTCACCATAATCGGATCCCCTTTTGCTGCGGGTCGGAACAACGTCGGATATCAACGCGAAGCTAGACCTCGCGAAGAAAGCGGTCAAGCCCCCTGAAAGCGCATTCTGACGCAGTTGACGCGGTGCATCGGGGGTGTTTACCGTCCATGCGGTCAAACCCGCCACAAAAGGAAGCATCCGATGACCGAGGCCCGGCCCAAAATCGTTGTTCTGACCGCGCCCGGCGAGGGGGTTCCCGAGGGAATGCACACGCTTGACGCGGTGGCCGAGCTGCAGGTCGCCGACGATGCCGAGCGCCTCCGCGCCACCCTCCCCGGCGCTCGCGTGCTCTGCGTCACCGACTTTCGCACCGAGGCCCTGGCCGAGGCCTGGCCGGCGGCCGACGCACTGGAGTGGATCCACGCCACCAGTGCCGGCGTCGATGCACTGCTCATCCCGGAGGTGCGCGACAGCGACATCCCGGTCACCAATGCCCGCGGCATCTTCGACCGCTGCATCGCCGAGTACGTCCTCGGCCAGATCATTGCCTTCTGCAAGGACTTTGCCGGCAACTGGCAACTCAAGCAGGCCCATCAGTGGCAGCACCGCGAAACCGAGCCGGTGGCCGGGCGCAGCGTGCTCGTGGTGGGGGCCGGCTCCATCGGCCGCCAGATCGCCCACCTCTGTGGCGCGGTGGGCATGAACCCCGACGGCGTCGGCCGCCGCGCCCGGCCGGGTGACGACGACTTCGGCGCCATCTATGCCCAGGCCGATCTGATCTCGGTGTTGCCCGACTACGACTTCGTGGTCATTGCCGCGCCGCTCACCGCCGACACCGAGGGGCTGTTCGGCGAGGCCGAGTTCCGGGCCATGCAGCCCGGTGCCCGGCTGATCAACATCGGCCGCGGGCCCATCGTCAAGACCGATGCGCTGGTCGATGCCCTGCGCGACGGGGCCATCGACGGCGCCGCCCTGGATGTCTTCGAGCAGGAACCGCTGCCGCCGGAGCACCCGCTCTGGGCGCTGCCCAATGTGCACATCTCGTCCCACATGGCCGGTGATTTCATCGGCTGGAAAACCGCCCTGTCCCAGCAGTTCATCGACAACTTCGAGCGCTGGCGTGCGGGCGAGACGCTGAACAACACGGTGGACAAGGCCCACGGCTTCGTCCCCTCCACCTGATTCACGCAACCCAACCGAACGAGGCGCTTCATGATCGACTCTCCCCTGCTCCCGTCACTCGGCGGCTACATCAACGGCGAATGGGTCATGGCCGACAGTGGCCGCACGCTCGCAGTGACCAATCCGGTCGACAACGGTCACCTGGCGGATGTCGCCGCCATGGGGAGTGACGAGACCCGGCGGGCCATCGCCGCGGCGGAGGCCGCCCTGGAGCAGCCCGCCGACCGCGAACAGCGCCGCCGCTGGCTGGATGCCATCGCCGATGCGCTGATCGCCAACCGCGAGGAGATCGGCCGCATTCTCTGCATGGAGCACGGCAAGCCGCTGGCCGAGGCGCAGGGCGAGGCGGATTACGCCGCCGGATTCTTCCGCTATGCCGCCGCGCACATCGACGCCCTGGCACCCCATACGCTGGACGAGCATCCGCGCGACTGCACCTGGCATGTCCACTATCGGCCCGCCGGCGTCGTCGGCCTGATCACGCCCTGGAACTTCCCCATCGGCATGATCGCCAAGAAGCTCTCCTCGGCCATCGCCGCCGACTGCCCCAGCGTGATCAAGCCCTCGTCGAAGACACCGCTGACAATGATCGCGCTGTTTACCCTGCTCGAGCGCGAGGCCGGACTGCCCGCGGGCAAGGCCAACCTGGTCATGGGCTCGGCAGGGCCGATCACCGATGCGCTGTTCGAGGCGCCCTCGGTGCGGGTGATCAGCTTCACCGGCTCCACCGAGGTGGGTCGCGAGCTGATCCGCCAGTCCGCACCCGGTGTGAAGCGGCTCACCCTCGAGCTGGGTGGCAATGCGCCGTACATCATCTTCGATGACGCTGATCTCGATCAGGCGGCTGATCAGCTCATCGGCAACAAGTTCCGGGGCGGCGGCCAGACCTGCGTCTGCGCCAACCGCATCTTCGTGCATGCCGATGTCGCGGCCACCTTCGCCGACAAACTGGCCGAGCGGGTCAAGGCGCTGACCGTGGGCGATGGCATGAAGGACGGCACGCGCCTCGGTCCGCTGATCGACGAGAAGGCCGTCGCCAAGGTGCAGCGGCACGTGGAAGATGCCCTGGCCCGCGGCGCACAGCAGATCTACCAGGGCGATGCGAGCGGCCTGGCCGGGACCTTCTACCCGCCGACGGTCCTGCTCGACGTCCCGGCGGAGGCGGCCTGCTATCGCGAGGAGACCTTCGGCCCGCTGGTACCGATCATCACCTTTGCCGACGAGCCCGAGGTGGTGCGCATGGCCAACGACACCGACTTCGGCCTCGCCTGCTACGTCTTCACCGCCGACCCGGACCGCGGCCATCGGGTCATCGAGCGCCTCCGCTTCGGCCATGCGGCGCTGAACACCGGCAGCGGTCCGACGCCGGAGGCGCCCTTCGGTGGCATGAAACAGTCCGGCTTCGGCCGCGAGGGCGGCCTCGAGGGGCTTTTCGAGTTCACCGAGACGCAGACCGTCCCGGTCGGCTGAGCAACGGCCTTCAGCCCGATACCTGGCCGCCCGGATCCCGGGCGGTCAGGGCCCGAATGGACGGGATCAGCAGGATCCCCACCACCACATAGGCGGCCAGCGCCACCGACAATCCCGGCACACCCACGCCGGCATCCAGTAACACGCCGACGAGCACCGGCGCCGCGGCGGTGCTGAGCACCATGGCGCCATGGGCCATGGCCCGAATGGCACCGAGATGACGCACGCCGTAGAGCTCGGGCCAGAGCGCCCCCATCAGCGTGCCGGCGGTCCCGACACTGGTGCCCGCCAGCCCCAGATAGAGCATCGCCGCCGCATCCCCGGGCATGAAGCCCAGCACCAGGAGCGCGGCCAGCATGGGCAGCAGATAGAGGCGTAGCAGCCGGGGCGCCCCCAGTCGATCCACCAGCGTCCCGCTCAGCGCCAGCGACAGCACATGCGCCAGGGCGAATACCACGAAGGCCGTGGACACCCAGGCGAGACTCCAGCCCTTGGCGTTGGCGATGGGCACCTGATGGAAGAACAGCGCGGTAATCAGGAACGGCGGCGCCAGCAGGGCCGGCAGGATGCGATAGAAACGCCCGTCGCGAAGCACGCCCGCTCGCGTCCAGTCCGGCACCGGCGCAGCCGCGGGCGTTGAAGCGTGGCGGCCGTCCTCCCCGGCGGCGGATGTCGACGGTGGCAGACGCGCATGCCATCGCAGCAGGAGCAGACAGGCCGGGAGCGCCACCACCAGCAACAGCGCCGCAATGACCCACCAACTCCCCCGCCAGCCAAGGGCGGCCATCAGCGCCACCGCCAGCGCCGGCAGAACCGCCTCACCGGCGGGCATGCCAAGGGTGACCGCACCGATGGCGGTACCGCGTGCCGTCGTCACCCGTCGCCCGATGGTGGTCTGCGCGACGTGCATCATCAGGCCCTGGCCACAGAGGCGAAGGAGCAGGAACGCGGGGACCAGCCACAGGGCCCCGGGCGCGACGGCCAGTGCCACCGCCCCGAGGGCGGCGCCCGCCATCACGCCGGTGGTGAAGACCGACAGCGGCAGTTGGTCAACGCCGCGACCGAGCCAGATGACCAGCAGGCCGCTGCCCAGGGTCGCGGCGGAGTAAAGCCCGCCGAACTCCGCGTTGCTCAGATCGAAGGCCTGCCGCAGTTCGCCCCCGAACAGCGAGATGAAATAGGTCTGACCCGACCCGGAGAGGAACGCCAGCAGAAAACCGAAACCGAGCAGGTACCGATAGCCCGCCAGGCGCTTCAGGGAAGTGCGCATCAATCCGTCGATCCTGAATGAAAAAGGCCCGGCGGAACCGGGCCTTGTCGTTGGCGCCGGGCACCGCAGCCGCGGCGCCCCGGGCGGCCGGGATGGGGTCAGCCGGTGCTGCGCATGGCCTCGCTCTGCTCGCCGCCCCCGGTCTCGACCAGGGCCGCCTCGAACTGATCCACCGCCCAGTCGATCTCCTCGGCGGTGACGATCAGCGGCGGGATCCAGCGAATGACATTGCCGCCCCAGGGGCCGCAGCGGATCATCAGCAGACCACGGTGCTCGCAGGCCTTGAGCATCTTCGCCCCCCGGTCACCATCGGGCTTGCCGTGGGCATCCACCAGATGCGTGCCGATCATCAGCCCCCTGCCCGAGATATTGCCGATCTCCGGGTGCCGCGCCTGGATGTCCTCGAGCCGGGCCCGGAGCTGCGCACCGCGCTCGGCGGCGTTGTCGACGAGCTTCTCGTCGCGCATGACATCCAGCGTCGCCAGGCCGGCAGCACAGGCCACGGCGTTACCGCCGTAGGTCCCGCCCTGGGAGCCCGGCAGCGCCTTGCTCATGAGCGACGCCGGCGCAGCCATGAACGAGAGCTGGAAGCCGCTCGCCACGCCCTTCGCGGAGACCACGACATCCGGCTCGACGCCGAAGTGCTCGTAACCCCACATCAGGCCGGTCCGGCCGTTGCCCGACTGCACCTCGTCCATGATGAGCAGGATGCCGTGCTTCTCGCAGCGCTCCTGCAGCCCCTGCATGTATTTGGTATTGGCCGGAATATACCCCGCCTCGCCCTGGATGGGCTCGATGAGCATCGCCGCGGTCTCCATGGGCGTGCTCTGGACCTGGAGGATGTAGTCGAGCTCGCGCAGCGCGAAGTCCGCCGCCTCGTCCTCGCTCATCCCGTACCAGTAGGTATCCGGGAAGGGCGCCGTCACCACGCCACCCATCATCGGCTGCACGCCCTGGCGCACCGCCGCACTGGAGGTGGTCGTGGACAGCGAGCCCATGGTGCGGCCGTGGAAGCAGCCGCGGAAGGCGATGATATTGGGCTTGCCGGTGGCCTGGCGGGCCAGCCGGATGGACGCCTCCACCGCCTCGGTGCCGGCGTTGGAGAAGAATACGCTGTCGATATGATCGGGCAGCAGCTCGACGATCCGATCCGAGAGCTCGAGGATCGGGCGATGCTTCATGATCGCGTACTGCGCATGGACGACCCTGTCGATCTGCGCCTTCGCCGCCTCGACCACCCGCGGGTGGCAATGGCCGGTGCTCAGCACGCCGATCCCCGACGCGAAGTCCATGTACTTGCCGCCATCCTCTGCATAGACGTACATGCCTTGCGCGCGCTCGACCAGAATGTCACTGGACTGGCGCAGCAGCGGCGAGAGATGGTGGACGTTGTCACTCATGACATAGCCTCCTGGCTAGAGAATTCCCCAATTAGCATACGCGAAGCGCGCGATCATTTCTTCCCGGGTCGGACAACAAGCCGCCGTTTGCTATCCTTGCCGGACCGATTTCGAAGAGGTTTTCAAGGATGGCGATGCAAAGCAACGAGCCGGTGATTTTCGAGCGCGACTGCGAGGCGGCGCTCATCCCGGCCGGAGACACCGGCATCATCCCCAAGGGGGCCGAGGGCATGATCACCCAGGCGCTGGGCGGGAGCTATACCGTCTATATCCAGGGCAATCTGTTCCGGATCGACGGCAAGGATGCCGATGCCATCGGCAAGGAGCCGGAGCCGACGCCGGAGCTTCCGGAAAATGCCTCCGCGGAGGACGTCGAGCAGCTCGTCTGGGATCAGATGCGTCGCTGCTACGACCCGGAGATCCCCATCAACATCGTCGAACTGGGGCTGGTCTACCGCTGCGACATCACCCTGAATGACGACGGCAGCCGGTCGGTGGACATCGACATGACACTCACCGCACCCGGCTGCGGTATGGGCGATATTCTGGCGTATGACGTACGCGAGAAGGTCAAACAGATCCAGACCATCGAGGACGTCAGGGTGGAGATCGTCTTCGACCCGCCCTGGAGCTTCGAGATGATGTCGGAGGCGGCCAAGCTCCAGACCGGCATGATGTAGCCGAGCGGCGCGGGAGGCCGGGTCAGTCGGTCCCGTCGTCCCGTCGCGCCTCGGGTTCCTCGGCCATCCCGCGGCCAGCCAGCTCGCTCAGCGCCGCCGGCTCGATGAGCTGGATCTCCCGGCCCTCGGCCTTCAGCCAGCCCTGATCGGAGAAGCGCCGGAACAGCCGGCTCATGGTCTCCGGCGCCAGACCCAGGTAGTTACCCAGATCGCTGCGGGCCATGGGCAGGCGGAAGCGCGTCGCCGACAGCCCACGCCGGGCGAACCGTTCGGAGAAGCTCATCAGCAGCATCGCGAGGCGTTCTTCGGCACTGCGCCGGGCCATGGCGAAGAGCATCTCCTGGTCGGCGAAGATCTCCTTGGACATAAGTCGCAGCAACTGGCGCTGCAGGCCCGGGATATCCGCCGCCAGGTGCTCGAGCTGCTCGAAGGGCAGCTCGCAGATACTCGTGGTTTCCAGCGAGGCCGCCGAGCAGGGATGCACCCATGTGTTGATCGCATCCAGGCCGACCAGCTCACCGGGCAGGTGAAAGCCGGTGACCTGCTCCTCGCCCTCCTCGGTGGTGGTGTAGGTCTTCAGCGAGCCGGAGCGCACTGCATAGATCGCCTGAAAGTTATCCCCACCCCGATACAGGTGATCGCCCCGTTGCAGCGGCCGCTTGCGCTCGACAATGGCGTCGAGCTGCTCGACATCGGCCTCGCTGAGCGACATGGGAAGACAGAGCTGATTCAGGCTGCAATGGGTGCAGGCCTGGCGGAGACTGGAGATACGGAAGTCCGAGAGATCGGAATCACTCATTGGCTGTCCTGCCTTCGGCCGCGCCCGCGGCCCTCCTCCCGAGTTGGATGATGCTGTCTGAATGTTACGCCAGGTGTCCCTGCCCTTGCCAGTGCGCGCTCAAACCGAGAAATGCCGGTAGCCGGCGGCCGCCTCCCCGATGCGGTGATCACCCCACCAGATCCCCTCGCCGTCGCCCACCTCGCCGATGCAGCGCACCGGCGATCGGGCGCGTCGGGCTGCGGCCCGGACCGCGGCATCCGCCTCCGCCGGAGCGGTGAAGCAGAGCTCGTAGTCATCCCCCCCGCCGAGCTGCAGGCGATACGCCCCGGCTTCTCCCGCCCAGCGCAGCAGCCGCGCCGAGGGTCGGCAGCATGATGGGTCGAGATGCAGCGCCACGCCGCTGCGCGCGGCGATATGACCGGCGTCGGCGGCCAGACCATCAGAGAGGTCGATCGCGGCACTGGCCACGCCGGCCAGCGCCTGACCCAGGGCAACCCGGGGGCGGGGGGCGATGAACGCCTGCCGCAGGCCCTGCCATCGTGCCTGCTCCCGCGCGTCGCCCTGCTGCCAGACCCCGAGACCCGCGGCGGCCTCACCCGGTCGCCCGGAGATCCAGACCCTGTCCCCGACACTGGCCCCGTCGCGTCGCAGTGCGGGGCCGGTTGCCCGGCCGGTGATCTGCAGGCTCACCGTCAATGGCCCACGGGTGACATCACCGCCGATGACGGCGACACCGAACGCCCTCGCCAGACGGCCCAGGCCCTCGGCGAATGGCGCCACCCAGGCCTCGTCGGGGGCCGGCAGTGTCAGGCCGAGCAACGCCCAGCAGGGCTCGCCGCCCATGGCGGCGATATCGCTCAGGTTTACCGCCAGCGCCCGGTAACCGATCCACTCCGCCGGCAGGTCCACGGGGAAATGCACCCCCTCCACCAGGGTATCCAGAGCCATCAGCAGTGGCTTTCCACCGCCCCGGGTAATGGCAGCATCGTCGCCCGGACCCAGCACCACGTCGTCGCGCCCGGCACCGAGCCGCGCCAGATAGCGGTCAATGAGGTCGAATTCCGAACAGCCGGCCATGCCGCCCACCAATCAGCGCCGGCGGGCTTTCAGCTCGGCGGCTCGCAGCGGCTGATCCCGCCCGACGCGGTCGAGCACGCCGTTGATATAGCGATGGCTCTGCTCGGCGCCGAACGCCTTGGCCAGTTCCACCGCCTGGTCGATGCACACGCGATAGGGCACCTCCAGGCGCTCGCGCAGCTCGTAGGTGCCCAGGCGCAGCAGGGAGAGCTCCACCGGATCGAGGTTGCGTGCCGGGCGGTCCAGGTAGCGATCGAAGGCCACGTCCAGGCTGTCGACGTCATCGGTGATGCCGCGAAAGACCGCCGAGAAGTAGTCCAGGTCCATGTGACCCAGGCGGTGCTCGCCGAGGAACTGCCGCTGGATGTCGGCAGGCTCCTGGCCCGTCAATTGCCACTGATAGAGCGCCTGGAGCACGCGCCGACGGGCTCTGGACCGGGCCCGGTTAGCCTTGCCCCGGTTCACAGACGACGCAGGAGACTGACCATCTCGAGCAGCGACATGGCCGCCTCGGCGCCCTTGTTGCCCGCCTTGGTGCCGGCCCGCTCGATGGCCTGCTCAATGCTGTCGGTGGTGAGTACGCCAAAGGCCACCGGCACACCGCGCTGATGGCTGACCTGGCCGAGTCCCTTGGCACATTCACCGGCGACGTATTCGAAATGCGGGGTTCCCCCGCGGATGACGCAGCCCAGGGCGACGATACCATCATAGTCGCCGGAGGCCGCCAGCCGGTCGGCGACGAGCGGCAGCTCCCAGGCGCCAGGCACCCGGACCAGGGTCAGCGACTCGTCGGCCACGCCGTGCCGGACCAGCGCGTCCCGGGCGCCGCCGACCAGCGAATCGACGATAAAGTCGTTGAAACGAGTGGCCACGAGCGCGATCCGCGCGTTATTGGCCGTGAAATCACCTTCGAGGGTCTTCATGTTCGTACCGTTGTCGTTCTGTGGACGGACGCAAGCCTAAACCGCCGGACGCCCCGAGGAAACCGCCGCTCAGTCCGATGAGGCCGACCCGCTCGCGGTCTGGACGTAATCGACCACCTCCATGCCGAAGCCGGAGAGGCCGTACATGATCTTCGGCGTCGACAGCACGCGCATGCGCCGAATGCCCAGATCGGTCAGGATCTGCGCGCCGATGCCGTAGGTCCGCAGGGCCTGGCTCTGCTCGCTGGAGTCGCGCGGCTCCGGGGTCATCTCGCCGCTATGGGAGAGCGCCTGGAACTCGCGCATGCGCGTCAGCACCTCGTCACGGTCATCGGCACGGCGGAGCATCAGCAGACAGACCGGCTCCATGTCACTGCCACCGATCTCGGCCAGCGACTCGCGCAGCGACCAGGTCTGGTCGGGGGCCGTAGCGCCGAAGAGGTCCGCGAGCGTGTTCTCGATCTGCACCCGGACCAGTGCCGGCGTCTCCGGATCCGTGCGTCCGCGCAGCAGGGCGAAGTGGAGGGCCCCATCCACCGTGTCCTGGTAGGCATAGAGATGGAAACGACCGTACTCGGTGGGCAGCTCGCAGTCCGCGACGCGCTCGACGGTGCGCTCGTTGCGGATGCGATAGGCGATGAGGTCGGCCACGGTGCCAATCTTGATGTCGTGCGCCCGGGCGAAGGCGAGCAGATCGTCGCGCCGCGCCATGGTGCCGTCCTCGTTAAGGACCTCGACGATGACCGCCGCCGGCTCGAAGCCGGCAAGCCGGGCCAGATCACAACCGGCCTCGGTGTGCCCCGCGCGGGTGAGGACACCGCCGGGCTGCGCCATGAGCGGGAAGACATGGCCTGGCTGGATGATGTCCTCGGCCATTGCCTGGGGCGAGACCGCCGCCTGGATGGTGCGGGCCCGGTCCGCGGCGGAGATGCCCGTGGTGACGCCCTGCGCCGCCTCGATGCTCAGCGTGAACCGCGTGCCCTGGTGGTCGCCGGCCCCGGAGACCATCAATGGCAGACGCAGTTGTTCGCAGCGCTCGCGGGTGAGTGTCAGGCAGATCAGGCCCCGGCCATAGCGGGCCATGAAGTTGACATCATCCGGCCGCACCATGGAGGCGGCCATGAGCAGATCGCCCTCGTTCTCGCGATCCTCGTCATCGAGCATGAGCACCATGCGCCCCGCGCTGATCTCGTCGATGATCTCCTCAATCGTGTTGAATGCCATGCCTAGTCCTCAAGAAATCCGCTACGCCGCAGCAATGCCTCGCTCACCCCGCCGCGGTTGATGCCCTCGCCGCCCTGCATCAGGCGCTCCAGGTAACGGGCCACCAGATCCACCTCCAGGTTGACCGACTGGCCCGGACCGTATTCCCCCAGCGTGGTGACCGCCGAGGTGTGCGGAACGATGTTGACCTCGAACCCGGCCCCCTCGACGCGGTTGACCGTCAGGCTGATCCCTTCGATGGCGATGGACCCCTTCTCGGCGATATACCGGCCGAGGGCATCCGGCGCCCGAAAGCGCCAGCGCTCGGAGCGCCCGTCCGGTGTGCGTGAGACCACCTCACCCACGCCGTCGATGTGGCCGCTGACCAGATGGCCGCCAAGGGGCGTCGACAGGGTCAGTGCCGGCTCCAGGTTGACCCGGTCGCCGGGGGCGAGGCGACCGAGGGTGGTCCGCGCCAGGCTCTCCAGGGAGACATCCGCGGCGAAGCCGGTGGCCTCCACCTCGACGGCGGTCAGGCAGCAGCCGTTCACGGCAATGCTGTCCCCCACGGCCACCGCCTGCAGATCGAGCCCCCCGGCCTCGAAGCGCATGCGGCGGTCACCCCCCGTCTCGCGGCTCTCCCGCAGCGTGCCGGTGGCCTGGATAATCCCGGTGAACATTCACACCTCCTCGGGTTCGCGCACACGCAGCGTCAGGCGCAGGTCCTCGCCGACACGACGCTGATCCATCCAGTTGAGCGGCAGGCGGTCGGCCATGACCTCGAGCCCGGCCAGGGACAGCAGCGGACGCCCCTCATGGCCCATCAGATGCGGCGCCAGGTAGATGATCAACTCATCCACCACGCCGGCCTGGATCCACGCCCCCGTCAGCCGGGGGCCGGCCTCCATCCATACCTCGTTGATCTCGACACCCGCCAGCGCCTCCAGCGCGGCGGTCGGGCTCACATGGCTGTCCTCGCCCGGGGCGACATGCCAGAGCTCTGCGCCGGCATGCACCAGATCGGGCTCCCGGGCGGGCATCGTGCCGCCGTGAATCAGCACCACGCCGCGTTCGTCGGCGAGCATCCCGGCGTCGGGCGGCGTGCGCAGATCGGTATCAATCACCACGCGGCGCGGCGGCAGAAAATCCGCCTGGACATCGCGCACGGTGAGCTGCGGGTCATCGGCGATGACCGTATCGACCCCGGTGACGATCGCCCCGCTACCGGCCCGCCACCGATGGACATCGTGGCGCGCGGCATCGCTGGTGATCCAGCGGCTCTCGCCGGAGGCCATCGCCGTGCGGCCATCCAGACTGGCGGCGAGCTTGGCCCGGACATAGGGCAGCCCGGCGCGCATGCGGCGGAAGAATCCGGGGTTGAGACGCTCGCTCTGTTCGGCCATCAGGCCGGCCGTGACGGCCACCCCCGCCTCGCGCAGGCGATCCAGCCCGCGACCGGCCACCCGCGGATTGGGGTCGGTGGCCGCGGCCACCACCCGGGCGATACCGGCCTCGATCAGCGCATCGGCACAGGGCGGCGTGCGCCCGTAGTGGCTGCAGGGCTCGAGGGTCACATAGGCGGTGGCACCGGCGGTGTCGCCGCCGGCCGCACGCAGCGCCAGAATCTCGGCGTGGGGCTCGCCGGCCCGCGTATGCCAGGCCTCGCCGATGCACTCGCCATCGCGCACCAGCACACAGCCCACCCGCGGGTTGGGGTCACAGGTCCAGCGCCCGCGTTCAGCCAGTTGCAACGCCCGCGCCATCCAGGCGTGGTCGGCGGCGCTGAAATCACTCAAGAGCGCTCACCGTTGCCCATCAGCGGTGCATCGGGGTCTTCCAGTCCCTCGATCACTTCGCGGAAGGCGCTGACGTCCTGAAAGCTGCGGTAGACCGAGGCGAAGCGCACGTAGGCCACCTGATCGAGCTCGCGGAGCTCCTCCATGACCCACTCGCCGATGGTGCTCGCCGCCACTTCGCCATCGCCCAATGCCTGGATGCGCTGCCGGATCCGGTTAAGCGCGGCCTCCACCGCCTCGGTGGCCACCGGGCGCTTCTCCAGCGCCCGCATCAAGCCCGTTCGCAGGCGCAGTTCGTCGAACTGCACGCGGGTGCCATCACGCTTGACCACGCGGGGCATGACGAGCTCGGCAGATTCGTAGGTGGTAAACCGCTCCCCGCAGCCGACGCATTCACGCCGACGCCGCACCTGATCGCCCTCACTGGCGAGCCGCGAGTCGATGACCCGGGTATCCTGCGTCTGGCAGAACGGACAGCGCATTCCGCCCCGTCAGCCCTGCAGGGCCTCGTAGACCGGGTGACGCGTGCAGATATCGGTGACCTGGTCGCGGACGCGGGCCCGCACGGCATCGTCCTCGATGTCGTCGAGGACATCACAGATCCAGCCGGCCAGTTCGCGGCTCTCGGCCTCGCCGAAGCCCCGGGTGGTGATGGCCGGCGTGCCCATCCGCAGCCCCGAGGTCACGAACGGCGACTGGGGGTCGTTGGGCACGGTGTTCTTGTTCACCGTGATATGGGCGTCCTCCAGGGCGGCATCCGCGTCCTTCCCCGTCAGGCCCTTGCTCACCAGATCCATCAGGAACAGGTGGTTGTCGGTGCCGCCGGAGACCACGTCGTAACCGCGCTCCATGACGGTCTTCGCCATGGCCCGCGCATTGGCGATGACCCGCTCCTGGTAGATGCGGAAATCCGGATCCTGCGCCTCGCGGAAGGCGACCGCCTTGCCGGCGATGGCATGCATGAGCGGCCCGCCCTGCGTGCCCGGGAAGATGAGCGACTGCAGCTTCTTGGTCACATCGGGGTTTTCCCGGGCGAGGATGAGGCCGCCGCGGGGGCCGCGCAGGCTCTTGTGCGTGGTCGTGGTCACGACATCGGCATAGGGCACCGGGCTCGGGTAGACACCGGCCGCCACCAGCCCGGCGACATGCGCCATGTCGGCCACCAGCCAGGCCCCCACCTCATCGGCGATGGCGCGGAAGCGCGCCCAGTGGATGATGCGCGAATAGGCCGAGAAGCCGGCCACGATGATCTTCGGCCGATGCGCCCTGGCCAGCCGCTCGACCTCGGCATAGTCGATCTCGCCGGTGTCCGAGGTCACGCCGTACTGCACGGGGTTGTAGATCTTGCCCGAGAAGTTCGGCTTTGCCCCGTGGGTGAGGTGGCCGCCATGATCCAGGCTCAGGCCCAGCAGCGTGTCACCGGGGCTGGCCAGCGCCATGAACACCGCCAGGTTGGCGCTGGAGCCGGAGTGCGGCTGGACGTTGGCGTAGGCCGCGCCGAACAGCGCCTTGGCCCGCTCGATGGCCAGATTCTCGGCGATATCCACGTACTGGCAGCCACCGTAGTAGCGTTTACCCGGGTAGCCCTCGGCGTACTTGTTGGTGAGCACGCTGCCCTGCATCTCGAGTACGCGCGGACTGGCGTAGTTCTCGGAGGCGATGAGCTCGATGTGCGTTTCCTGGCGGTGACGCTCCTTGTCGATGGCGTCGGCCAGTTCCGGGTCGAATCCGGCAACGGTCATGTCAGTGGAATACATGCCTTTCCCTCATCTGGCGGGCGGATCGTGGAAACCGCCAATGATAGCGGAAACCGCTTTTTCATGCATTGCCGCCGGCGCTTCTCTCCGCGGCCCAGACTTCGTAGACTGGTGGGATGGCACAATACATCTACACCATGAATCGGGTCGGCAAGGTCGTCCCGCCCAAGAAGCATATCCTCCGGGATATCTCCCTTTCCTTCTTCCCCGGCGCCAAGATCGGCGTGCTCGGCCTGAACGGCGCGGGCAAGTCCACGCTGCTGCGCATCATGGCCGGCATCGATACCGACATCGAGGGCGAGGCCCGGCCGCAGCCGGGGATCAACATCGGCTATCTCTCCCAGGAGCCCGAGCTCGACCCGGCGAAGGACGTGCGCGGCAATGTCGAGGAGGGCGTGGCCGACACCAAGGCGCTGATCGACCGATTCAACGAGGTCTCGGCGAAGTTCGCCGACCCGGACGCCGATTTCGAGGCGCTGATGACCGAGCAGGGCAAGCTGCAGGACAGGATCGACGCCGCCGATGCCTGGGACCTGGAGCGCAAGCTCGATCAGGCCGCAGAGGCGCTGCGCCTGCCACCCTGGGAATCCGACGTCACCAGGCTCTCCGGCGGTGAGCGCCGCCGCGTGGCGCTCTGCCGGCTGCTGCTCTCCAACCCCGACATGCTGCTGCTCGACGAGCCCACCAACCACCTCGACGCCGAGTCGGTGGCCTGGCTGGAGCGCTTCCTCGCCGAATTCCCCGGCACCGTCGTCGCGGTCACCCATGATCGCTATTTCCTCGACAACGTCGCCGGCTGGATCCTCGAGCTCGACCGCGGCCACGGCATCCCCTGGGAGGGCAACTACTCCTCCTGGCTGGAGCAGAAGGAAAAACGCCTCGCCCAGGAGGCGCGCGAGCAGGCCGCCCATCGCAAGGCGATGCAGGCCGAGCTCGAGTGGGTGCGCGCCAACCCCAAGGGCCGCCAGTCAAAGAGCAAGGCACGCCTGAAGCAGTTCGACGAGCTCCAGTCGAAGGAATTCCAGGAGCGCAACGAGACCAACGAGATCTACATCCCGCCGGGCCCGCGCCTCGGCAACGTCGTGGTGGAGGCCGATGGCGTGCACAAGGGGTTTGACGATCATCTCCTGGTCGAGGACCTCTCGTTCAGCCTGCCCGCGGGCGGCATCTGCGGGATCATCGGCCCCAACGGCGCCGGCAAGACGACCCTGTTCCGCATGATTGTCGGCCAGGAGCAGCCTGATGACGGCGACCTGCGCCTCGGCGAGACCGTTGATCTCGCCTATGTCGACCAGAGCCGCGATCACCTGGATGACGGCAAGACCGTCTGGGAGGAGATCTCCGGCGGCCACGACATCCTGCAGGTCGGCAAGTACGAGGTGAGCTCACGAGCCTACGTGGGGCGTTTCAACTTCAAGGGTCAGGACCAGCAGAAGCGCATCGGCGACCTCTCCGGCGGCGAGCGCAACCGCGTGCATCTGGCCAAGCTGCTGCAGCGAGGCGGCAACCTGCTGCTACTCGATGAGCCCACCAACGACCTCGACGTCGAGACCCTGCGCGCCCTCGAGGAGGCCCTGCTGGTCTTCCCGGGTTCGGCCATGGTGATCTCCCATGACCGCTGGTTCCTCGACCGCATCGCCACCCACATCCTCGCCTTCGAGGGCGACAGCCAGGTGACCTGGTTCGAGGGCAACTATCAGGAGTACGAGGCCGACCGGCGCAAGCGCCTGGGTGACGATGCGCTCAACCCGCATCGCATCAAGTACCGCCGGCTCGCCGACTGATGGGTGAAGCCAACGCGCAGACCGCGACACTGCTGATGCACTGCCCGGACCGGCCGGGTGTGGTGGCCGCCGTGACCCGTTTTCTGGCCGGTCACGGCGCCAACATCATCGATCTCGACCAGCATGTCGACCGCGCCGAGGGCGTGTTCTTCATGCGCGTCAAATGGGAGCTGGACGGCTTTGCCCTCGATACGGCGAGCTTCGGCGCCGCCTTCGAGGCGGCCATCGCCGACGATTTCCGCGCCACCTGGCAGCTCCACGACGATGCCCGCCCGCTGCGCATGGCGCTGTTCGTCTCGAAGATGTCGCACTGCCTCTACGATCTGCTCTCGCGCTGGCAGTCCGGGGAATGGCGCGTGGAGATCCCGCTGATCATCAGCAACCACGAGACGCTACGCCCGGTGGCCGAGCAGTTCGGCCTGACCTTTCACTGCTTCCCGATCACGCCGGAGACCAAGGCCGAGCAGGAGGCCCGGGAGATTGCCCTGCTCGAGGCGCACGACGTCGACCTCATCATCCTCGCGCGCTACATGCAGATCATCAGCCCGCAGCTCATCGATGCCTTCCCGCAGCGGATCATCAACATCCACCACTCCTTCCTGCCCGCCTTCGCCGGGGCCAGGCCCTACCACGCCGCCCATGCACGGGGGGTGAAGATCATCGGCGCCACCAGCCACTACGTGACCGAGGATCTGGACGCCGGCCCCATCATCGAGCAGGACGTCACCCGCATCACCCACCGGGATTCCGTGGGCGAGCTGGTGCGCAAGGGTCAGGATCTGGAAAAGCTCGTGCTGGCCCGGGGCGTGTGGGCCCATATCCAGCGCCAGACGCTGGTCTACCGCAACCGCACCATCGTGTTCAGCTAGCCGGGCGCCGGCAATCCGGGCGCCGACCGGCCTCCACGGCCTGCTCGTAGAGATAGAGCGCCCGAGGCATGCCCGCCTGCAGGTCCTCGATGCGCCGGTCGCGGGCGGGATGCGTGGAGAGGAACGCCGGCGGCCCGTTGTCGCTGGCCTCGGCCATGTTCCGCCACAACGCCACACTGGCCTCGGGATCGAAGCCGGAGCGCGCCATCAGATCGAGGCCGATCTCGTCGGCCTCCGACTCGTGCAGCCGGCTGAACGGCAGGATGACCCCCACCTGCGCGCCCACGCCGAGCACTGCCATCAGCTCCTGGCGCTTCGGATCATCGCCGGCGGCGACCTGCAGGGCCCCGAGGCCCACCGTCGTCGCGAACTGCGTGGACATCCGCTCGTTGGCGTGCTCCGCCATGACATGCGCGATCTCGTGGCCGATCACGGCGGCGAGCTGATCCTGGTTCTCGGCGACCGCCAGCAGTCCGGTGTAGACGCCGATCTTGCCGCCCGGCAGGGCAAAGGCATTGATCTGCTCGCTGTCGAAGACCGTCACCTCCCAGCCGTTCTCGGCGTACGCCGCCGGTACCTGCGGGATGATGGCCTCGGCCACACACTCCACGTAGTCCACCACCGGCCCCCGCTCGATGACCGGCTCGTTCTCCTTCATCTGGCCGTAGGCCTCGACGCCCATGCTGCGCATCTGCGATTCGGGGAAGAACTGCAACTGCGAGCGGCCGGTGGGCGATGTCGCGCAGGCGCTGACCAGCACCACCAGCACCAAAATGAACAGCACCCGGTAAAGACGCACCATGCACGTGCAAAAAGCAGCGTCACCAGGGGCGACCCGAGAACGGATGCCACGATACCGGACAGGTAGGATTCCCATGGTCGGCCTCCTCGCCAGATAGAAGGCCTCCATTATTGCCCTCCCCGGAACAATCACCAAGCCGGCTGGCGCGTTTCATGCAAGCCTCGACTAGGCCAATAGTTGGCGGGAGGATGCAGTGAAGAGCCATTTTCACGGCTACGACAACCACCCCTTTCACGATGAAATGCTCGCCTGCCCGGTGACCCCTCGGCCGGCGGCCCGGCCGCTGTATGACACTGTGCAGGGCATGGACCGAAGCACCCTCAGCGACCGTAGCCGGGCACTGGAGGCGGCCATCGATGCCATGGGCATTACCTTCACGGTCTACAGCGAAGGACAGAACATTGACCGCCAATGGCCCCTCGATCTGGTTCCGCGCATCATTGAACTGGGCGAGTGGCAACGGATTCATGAAGGCCTTTGCCAGCGGGTCACTGCGCTCAATCACTTCATCGACGACCTTTACGGCGAGCAGGCGGTCATCCGGGACGGTGTTCTGCCCGCCGACCTGATTTCCAGTTCCCGCAACTTTCGTGAGGCCTGCCGCGGCATCAAGCCCGCCCACGGAGTCTGGGCGCATATTTGCGGCAGCGATCTGGTCCGGGACGAGCAAGGCGTTGTGCGGGTGCTCGAGGACAACCTGCGGGTCCCCAGCGGCGTCTCCTACATGCTGGAGAACCGCCATGTCATGAAGCGCATCTTCCCGGAGCTCTTCGCCAACCAGACCATCCTCCCGGTGGACGACTACTGCAGTCAGCTCCTGGATACGTTGGGCAGTCTGGCCCCGGCGGGCGTCGCCAGCCCCGAAATCGTGGTCCTCACGCCGGGCATCTACAACAGCGCCTATTTCGAACACAGCTACCTGGCCCAGCAAATGGGCGCTGAGCTGGTGGAGGGGCGCGACCTGTTCGTGGACAGTGATGACTGCCTGTACATGCGCACGATCGCGGGACCCGCCCGGGTGGATGTTGTGTACCGACGCATCGACGATGACTTTCTCGACCCCGAAGTGTTCCGCCCGGACTCTACCCTGGGGGTCGCCGGGCTGATGCGGGCCTGGCGCGCCGGCAACGTAGCCATCGCCAATGCCCCGGGGGCCGGCGTCGCGGATGACAAGGTGATCTATGCCTTCATGCCGGAACTCATTCGCTACTACCTCGGCGAGCCGCCGAAACTGGCCAATGTTCCCACCTGGCGGTGCATGTATCCCGACGAGTGCGATTATGTGCTCGGTCATCTGAATGAAATGGTGGTCAAGCCCGCCAACGAATCCGGAGGCTACGGGATACTGGTAGGCCCGCGCTCCAGCAACGAGATGCGCCGCCAGTTCGAGAAGCTGATCCGAAGCGACCCCCGCAACTACATCGCTCAGCCGACGCTGGGTCTGTCCACCGTACCAACACTCATCGAGGAACGATTCGAGCCCCGTCATGTAGACCTGCGGCCCTTCGTCCTTCAAGGACGGCGCCAGCATGTGACGATGGGCGGTCTGAGCCGGGTGGCGCTGCCGCGGGGCTCGCTCGTCGTCAATTCCTCTCAGGGCGGGGGCAGTAAGGACACCTGGGTGGTGGACATGGGGGGCGCCTCATGATGCTGTCCAGAGTGGGGGAGCAGTTGTACTGGATGGCCCGCTATCTTGAGCGCATGGACAACACCGCGCGGCTCATCAAGGCCACCACCCAGCAAATCCTCGACGCCCGGCATCCGGCAGACTGGCGGGCGCCGGTGGAGATCCTTGGCGCCGCCACCCTTTTCGATGGCCGCGATCTGACTGCCCGGGAGTCCACGGTCATGGCCTTTCTCATCGATGATCCGTGCCAGCCCGGCTCGATCCGCTCCAGCGTGCGTGCTGCCCGGGAAAATGCCCGCACCGTGCGCGAACTGGTGCCCACCGATGTCTGGGAGGGCATTAACGAACTCGCTGCGGTGATGCGGGATGACGTCATCGCCACCAGTCGCCGGCGCCGCCGGCTCGATTTCCTGCGCCACCTGATCGCCACCAATCAGCGCATCAACGGCATCATCGAGGGCAGCCTCTCCCAGGGGCCGCCTTATCATTTCATCATGCTGGCGCGTCTACTGGAGCGGGCCGACATGACCAGCCGCATTCTCGACAAACACACCAGCGACCGGCACGGTCACGGCGGCCGGGCAGACGGCTGGATGAATACCCTGCACGCCCTGGATGGCTATCTGATGTACCGTCAGCGCATGGGGGCAGGCCTCAACCCGCAATCCGTGGTGGACTTTCTGATGCTCGACCCGGCCTTTCCCCGCTCGGTGCGCTTTTGCCTGCGAGGGATGAGGGGCTCGCTGCTGACCCTGCCCCGCTCCGCACCGGTGCTGGCCGAGGTTCAGGGGCTGGACCACCGCCATGCGGAGGCCGAACCCCACCGCCTGGATCCCGGCGAGCTGCATTGTTACATCGATGAGCTTCAGACCGAGCTGGCGGACATTCACGGACACATCGCCCGACACTACTTTCCGGAGCCGCTCACTTGCTGACCTATGCCTGCACCTGCGGCAATCGGCTGTTCTTTGGCAACACCCGTTGCCTGACCTGCCAGCGCCCGCTGGGCTTCCTGCCCCGACAGCGGCTGCTCACACCGCTGGCGCACAACGACGACAACACGCTCCACGCGCTGGCGGTGCCGGGCGCTCCGCCCGTGCGCCGCTGCGCCAACCACGAGGCGGCCGGCTGCGACTGGCTGGTGGATGCCGACGACCCCAATGCCCTTTGCCTGGCGTGCCGGCTGACCGCGATCATCCCGGATCTGGGTGCCCCGCAACATCGCCTCTACTGGCAACGGCTGGAGTCAGCCAAGCGTTATCTGCTCTGCGACCTCGTGCGATTGGGGCTGCCCATTGCAGACCGTCACCAGGACCCGCAGCAGGGACTGGTCATTGATTTCCTCGCCGACCAGCGGACGCCGGAAGGGGTGGACCAGATCACGACCGGTCACAGGGGCGGGCGCATCACCATCAACATCGCCGAGGCGGACGATGTCCACCGGGAGGCGCAGCGTGTGCTGCTGGGGGAGACCTACCGCACCCTGCTGGGCCATCTGCGCCACGAGAGCGGTCATTACTATTGGATGCGCCTGATCGAATCCGACCCGGCACGTCTGGCCGCATTTCGTGAACATTTCGGCGATGAGCGCGACGATTACGACCAGGCCATGGACCGGTACTACCAGCACGGCCCTGCACCGGACTGGTCCGTCCACCACATCAGCGCCTACGCCAGCGCCCACCCCTGGGAGGATTGGGCCGAGACCTGGGCCCGCTACCTTCACATCACCGATGCCCTGGAGACCGCCCGGGACTTCGGGATCATCGAGGAGACGGACAACGGCGACCTGGCCGCCGAGTTGTCGCGCTGGAACGAACTCAGCCAGACCCTGAACGCCCTGTCACGGAGCGTCGGGGTGCAGGACCCCTATCCATTTGCAATCGATGACCGAGTGGCCGAAAAGCTGGCCGTGATTCACTCGCTGATGCCATCACCCGGCAATGCCGGCAGGGTATCGAACGCCCGGCCGAGCCCCTCCCCCCACGCCTGACGCAAGGACAGCCAGTAGGGATCTTCGGCCGCCAGGCGGTGATGACACGCCGCGGTGAGATCGTCTCTGGGGTATAACAGCAGATCCACCGGAGGACCCACGGAGAGATTACTGCGCATGGTGGAGTCCAGCGACACCAGCGCGCAGATCCCCGCCCGTTGAAGCGACAGACCGGGGCGAATCATTCGGTCGAGAATCGGTTTGCCGTATTGGGTCTCGCCAATCTGAATAAACGGCTGCTCCCCGGCGACGGTGATGAAATTGCCCTGGGGGTAGACCAGATGGATGGCCGGCGCCTGGTCACCGATCTGGCCACCGAGTATGAAAGTGGCCTCAAGGGACACCTGACTGCGCTCGCCGGCGGCCTCCGCCGCGGACGCCTGGCAGGAAACGCTGATGCGACCCAGATAGGCCGCCGCCGCGTCCAGGGTCTCCAGCCGAGCCAGGCTCTCTTCCCCGTCATCGTCGATGTCCCGCTGCAGGGCCCGCAGCACCGCCTGGGTGGTGGCCAGATTGCCCGCGGACAACATCACCAGTAGACGCTCGCCCGGCCACTCGAAGATGTGCATCTTGCGGTAGGTGCTCACGTCATCCACCCCGGCATGCGTCCGCGAATCGGAGGCAAACACCAGCCCTTCGTCCACCTGCGCCGCCAGGCAATAGGTCACGGCACCCTCAGCTTCCATCCAGTGATGACGCAGAGTGTATTACGCGCAACACAGGGCGGATACACCGGCCACAGGCCGTGCGGCTGCCCGCGACCGCAACGGGCTCTGTCAGGGCTTGCCATCATCACGATCCGGGTCATCATCGGCCTGCCGGTCGGGCCGGGGGAATTCGGCGGGCGGTTCGATGGGCGGCGGGCCGGCGCGCCCCTGGGCGAGGATCTGCCAGGCGATATGCCACATGCCCATCACCAGACCGACGATGCCGACGATCCCCACCGCGGCATACGGGACGAAGGGGGTGCTGAACACAAGCCACAACCCGGCGCCCAGGGCGAACCAGCGCCCGGCGAAGGTGCCGCAGTGATCCCGGCACCAGCACGCCCGCTCCTGCGCTGACGCCGTTGCCAGCGGGGGCCGACGCAGGTGCCAGAGCGCGAACCAGTAGGCGATGAAACGCCGCGGCCAGGAATCCATGACCGTATTATGCACCCCCGTTCACTGGGGTAAACCGCCAGATTCCGTATAATGGTGAGTTTATCGATGGCAAACGGAGTCCGCCGCGAATGTCCCAGCGCATTGACCGACTGCATCAGGCCCTCGCCGAGCGCATTCTGCTGCTCGACTGCGCCATGGGCACGATGATCCAGTCGTACGAGCTGGCCGAGCCCGATTTCCGCGGCGAGCGATTCGCCGAGCACCCGAAGGATCTCAACGGCAACAACGATCTGTTGGTCCTCACCCGGCCGGAGATCATCGCCGAGATCCATCGCGAGAACCTCGCCGCCGGCGCGGATATCGTCGAGACCAATACCTTCTCGGCCACCACCATTGCCCAGGCCGACTACGGCATGGAGCACCTGGCGCGGGAGATCAACGTCGAGGCGGCGCGCATCGCCCGCGAGGTCTGCGACGAGTTCGAGGCGCAGGATCCCGATCGCCCGCGCCTCGTCGCCGGCGCCATCGGCCCGACCAACCGCACGGCCTCCATCTCGCCGGACGTCAACGACCCGGGCAAGCGCAACGTCACCTTCGACGAGCTGGTCACCGCCTATCGCGAGGCGGCCGAGGGGCTGCTCGAGGGCGGCGCGGACATCCTGCTCATCGAGACCATCTTCGACACCCTGAACGCCAAGGCGGCGATCTACGCGCTCGAGCGGCTGTTCGAGGATCGCGGGGAGCGCTGGCCGGTGATGATCTCCGGGACCATCACCGACGCCTCCGGGCGGACGCTCTCGGGTCAGACCACCGAGGCATTCTGGAACTCGGTCCGCCACGCCCAGCCCTTCACCGTGGGACTGAACTGCGCGCTGGGCGCCGATCTCATGCGGCCCTTCGTCAAGGAAATCAGCCGGGTGGCGGACACCTATGTCACCGTCTACCCGAACGCCGGGCTGCCCAACGAGTTCGGCGAATACGACCACTCCGCCGGGTTCATGGCGGGCATCATGAAGGAGTTCGCCGAGAGTGGCTTCGTCAACATCATCGGCGGCTGCTGCGGCACCACGCCGGAGCATATCCGGGCGCTGGCAAAGGCCGTAGCGGGCCTGCCACCGCGGCCCATCCCCGAGCCCGGACGGGCCATGCGGCTCTCGGGGCTGGAGCCCTGCAATATCGGCGAAGAAAGCCTGTTCGTGAACATCGGCGAGCGCACCAATGTCACCGGCTCGGCGCGCTTCAAGCGCCTGATCAAGGAGGGCGATTACGACACCGCCCTCGAAGTCGCCCGGGAACAGGTCGATGGCGGCGCCCAGATCATCGACGTGAACATGGACGAGGGCATGCTGGATGCCACCGAGGCCATGGAGAACTACCTCAAGCTGGTGGCGGCGGAACCCGACATCGCCCGGGTGCCGGTGATGGTCGACTCGTCGAAGTGGGACGCGATGATCGCCGGGCTGAAGTGCATCCAGGGCAAGTCGGTGGTCAATTCCATTTCGCTCAAGGAGGGCGAGGCCCCGTTCCTCGAGCAGGCCGCCGAGCTCAAGCGCCACGGCGCCGCGGTGGTGGTCATGGCCTTCGACGAGCAGGGCCAGGCCGATACCTACGAGCGACGCATCGAGATCTGCCAGCGCGCCTATCGACTGCTCACCGAGCGGGTCGACTACCCCGCCGAAGACATCATTTTCGACCCCAACATCTTTCCGGTCGCCACCGGCATCGCCGAGCACGACCGTTATGCGGTGGATTTCATCGCCGCCACCCGCTGGATCACGGACAACCTCCCCTACGCCAAGGTCAGCGGCGGGCTGTCGAACCTGTCGTTCTCGTTCCGCGGCAACAACGCGGTGCGCGAGGCGATGCACTCGGTCTTCCTGTATCACGCCATTCGCAGCGGGCTCGACATGGCCATCGTCAACGCGGGCCAGCTCGAGGTCTATGACGATATCGACCCGGAGCTGCGCGAGCATGTCGAGGATGTCGTGCTGGCGCGGCGCGAGGACGCCACCGAGCGGCTGCTGGATCTCGCCGAGCGCTACAAGGGCCAGGGCGGCCGGAAAAAGGAAGAGGATCTCGCCTGGCGCGAACAGCCCGTCGCCAAGCGCCTCGAGCATGCGCTGGTCAAGGGCATCGCCGATTACACCGACGAGGATGTCGAGGAGGCGCGCCAGCAGTTCGACCGTCCCATCGAGGTGATCGAAGGTCCGCTCATGGACGGCATGAACGTGGTCGGCGATCTCTTCGGCGAGGGCAAGATGTTCCTGCCCCAGGTGGTGAAGTCCGCCCGCGTCATGAAAAAGGCCGTGGCCTATCTCCTGCCCTACATCGAGGAGGAGAAGGCGGCGAGCGGCAATACCGACGACGAACCCGCCGGTCGCATCCTCCTCGCCACGGTCAAGGGCGATGTCCACGACATCGGCAAGAACATCGTCGGGGTGGTGCTCCAGTGCAACAACTTCGAGGTCACCGACCTCGGGGTCATGGTGCCCGCCGAACAGATCCTCGAGGCCGCCATCGAGAAAAAGGCCGATGTCATCGGACTGTCCGGGCTGATCACCCCGTCGCTCGACGAGATGGTCAATGTGGCCAAGGAGATGCAGCGCCGGGAGATGCAGACCCCGCTGCTGATCGGCGGCGCCACCACCTCCCGCGTCCACACGGCGGTCAAGATCGATCCGCGCTACGACGGTGACGTCATCTACGTGAAAGACGCCTCGCGCGCCGTGGGCGTGGCCAGCAACCTGGTCAGCGACACCCGCTACGAGGACTTCGCCGCCGGGATCCGCAGCGAGTACGAGCGGGTGCGAAAGCAGCACGCCGGCCGCCAGCGGCGCCAGAAATGGCTCGGCATCGAGACCGCCCGCGACAATCGCACCCCGGTGGACTGGCACGACTGGCAACCCGTCCAGCCGAGGCAGCCGGGCATTCATGTCGTCGAGCCCTCGCTGGAGGAACTCGTCGAGTACATCGACTGGACGCCATTCTTCCACGCCTGGGAACTCGCCGGCTCCTATCCGAAGATCCTCGATGACGAGGTGGTGGGCGAGGAGGCGCGCACGCTGCATGCCGACGCCCTGGAGATGCTCGATCAGCTCGTCGCCGAGCGCTGGCTCACCCCACGCGGCGTCTATGGCCTGTTCCCGGCCAACGCCGTGGGGGATGACACCGAACTCTACGCCGACGAGAGTCGCAGCGAGGTCCTCACGACGCTGCACCATCTGCGCCAGCAGAACGAAAAGCCCGAGGGCCGCCCCAACCAGTCGCTGGCCGATTTCGTCGCCCCCCGGGAGACCGGACTGCCCGACTGGATGGGCGCCTTTGCGGTGACCACCGGCATCGGCATCGATGAGCCTGTGAGCCGCTTCGAGGCGGATAATGACGACTACAATTCGATCATGGTCAAGGCGCTGGCCGACCGCCTGGCCGAGGCGTTCGCGGAGATGCTCCACCGGCGCGTCCGCCGGAAATCCTGGGGCTATCAGCCCGACGAGCAGCTCGACAACGCGGCGCTCATCGACGAGCAGTACAGTGGCATCCGCCCGGCGCCGGGCTATCCGGCCTGCCCGGATCACACGGAAAAGGATCTGCTCTGGTCATTGCTGGATGTCGAGCAGCGCATCGGCCTGCGACTGACCGAGAGCCGCGCGATGTTCCCCACCGCCGCGGTGTCCGGCTGGTATCTCGGCCATCCCGACAGTCGTTACTTCGGTATCGGACGCATCTACCGCGACCAGGTCGAGGACTATGCCGGGCGCAAGGGCATGTCGGTGCGCGAGGTAGAGCGCTGGCTCGCCCCCAATCTCGGCTACGAGCCGGACGATGACTGATTTGCATCCCGGGGGCAGTCCGGCAGACTGAGCATTCCATTCAAGGACAACCGAGGTAGATGATGACGGCAGTCACCCGTTCACTGGCCCCCATCGCCGCGCTGCTGTTCTGCGCCCTGGCTCTGGCCGGCGGCCACGCGGCGGCCCAGTCCATCGATTCCGAGCCGGCGCTCCAGCCGCAGGGCGAGCAGCCGCAGGCGGAGATCCGCGCCCGCCACCAGAACTGGGTGGTGCGCTGTCAGCCCGCGCCGGAGGATGCCTTCGGAGCCGGCGAATTCTGTGAGATGTATCAGCAGGTGAGCGAGCAGGAGACGGAGCAGACCGTGCTCGAGGTCGTGATCGGCTACCCCCAGGGCGCCGGTCAGCCAGTGGCCCTGTTCAACCTGCCGCTGGGCATGCGCCTGCCCCCGGGCGTGCAGATGCGGGTGGATGACAACGAGCCGATCCAGTTCCCCGTCCAGCTCTGCCTGGGCAGTGGCTGCCGGGCGGATATCGAACTCGGCGAGGGGCTGCTCGGTCAGATGCGTGCCGGCGCCGAAGCGGTGCTGACCATCGTCGACCCGCAGGGCCGCAACGTCGAGATCCCCATGTCGC
Organism: uncultured Ectothiorhodospiraceae bacterium; assembly: GCA_913056385.1. GTDB lineage: Bacteria > Pseudomonadota > Gammaproteobacteria > Nitrococcales > Nitrococcaceae > Spiribacter. The sequence continues at coordinate 4,490 of CAJXND010000003.1, read as the reverse complement.
TGCTCGGCTTCAGCGCGGCGCTGGACGCGCTGCAGGCCAGTCAGCCCTAGGCCGGCCCCAACCACCCGACAAGGAGATCAGGAGCCGATATGGAACTCATCATCAACCCCGGCGATGGCGTTCATCTCTCCGACGCGCTGCGTGACCACCTCCAGCACAAGCTCGAGCCCGTGGAGCGCAAGCATGGCGAGCGTCTGACGCGCATTGAGGCGCATTTCAAGGATGACAACGCGGACAAGGGCGGCCGCGATATCCACTGCCTGCTCGAGGCGCACCCCCGTGGCATGGATCCCATCGTCGCCGAGGCCCTGGCCGAGGACGCCTACACCGCCTCGCACCAGGCTGCGGGCAAACTCGACCGGGCGCTCGCCAACCAGTTCGGCAAGAACGACCGCAAGCGCCCGCACTGACCGCCACCGAATGGTCATGAAGGCGGGGCAGACTGGCTGAATGTTGAGGGTACTTGCCGATGCCCTCGGTCTGATCGGATCCGGTCTGCTGCCCCGCCGCCAGGGGCTGCTGCGCAACGGGCCCCGGCGCTGGGCCGTGACCCTGGGCCTGGCGCTGATCCTGCCGTTGGCGCTGCTCTACTACTGGATCGGTCTGTGGCTGGACGAACTGTTCTTCCGGGGCTATCGCCGGGTGGCCGTGGCGCGGCCGGTGTTCATCCTCGGCGTGCCGCGCAGCGGCACTACGGCCCTGCACGAGGCCCTGGCCGAGGATCGCCAGTTCACCACCCAGCGGACCTGGGAGTGCCTGCTCGCCCCGTCCATCACCCATCGCCACCTGTGGCGCGGAATCGACCGCGCCGACCGCGTCCTGGGCCGCCCGCTGCGACGGCTCGCCGGCTGGCTCAACCGCCGCTGGCTGGCGCCGCTCACCGATGCCCACCCCATGCGCCTGCATGCCCCGGAGGAGGATTACCTGAGCCTTCTGCCGCAGCTCTCGGCCTTCATCCTGGTGGTGGCGTTCCCCGACAGTGACCGGCTCTGGCGGCTGGGCCGCGGCGATATCGCCCTCGCCGACGACGAGCGCCAACGGCTGATGCGCCGGTACCGGCGGGTCATTCAGCGGCATCTCTACTTCCACGGCACCGGGCGCACCTACCTCGCCAAGAACGCCAGTCATGCCACCCTGGCCGCCAGCCTGCTCACGGCCTTCCCGGATGCCCGGTTCATTGCCTGCCTGCGCGATCCGGCGGAAGTGGTCTCCTCGCAGCTCTCGAGCCTTGGTCCCGGCCTGCAGGCGCTGCATGGCCCGATCCACCAGGACGAGCTGACCCGGCGGATGCTCGCGCAACTGCAATTCGGCTACCGCAACCTGCTCTCGGTACTGCCTGCGCGGGCCGGCGACCGCGCGGTCTTCCTGCCCCTCGACGCACAGCGCCGGGGGCTGGCCGAGGCGATCCGCCAGGTCTATACCCACCTGGAACTGCCCCTCGGCACGGCGTTCGCCGAACGGCTGGACGCCCTGGACACCCGGGCCCGGACGCATCGCTCAGGCCACCGCCACGCCCTCGCCGATTACGGCCTCGACGACGCCCGGGTCGCCGACGAATTCGCCGACATCCGGGCGGCCTTCGACTTCAGCGCCACCGAGGCCATCCCCGCCGGCCGGCAGTCGCCCCTGGATCATCGACTGCGCGTGGTGGTGGTCTCGGATGCCGCGCCACAGCGTAACGGCGTGGGCACCTACTACAGCGATCTGGTTGCCCACCTCGATACCCGGGTGGCCGCCATCCGGCTGATCGCCAACGGCAGCGAAGGCCCGGCGATTCCGCACTGGCACGAGACCGCCCTGCCCGGCGATGCCACCCAGCGCATCGCCCTGCCCTCGCCCCGCGCACTCCGCCGGGCCATCGCGGATGCCGCGCCCGAGGTGGTGATCGTCGCCACCCCCGGGCCCTATGGCGTGCTGGCCGGGCTCATGGCGCGGCGCCTGGGTGCCCGGCTGATTTTCGGGCTGCACACCGACTACGAGGCACTGGCCGGGCTCTACTGGGGGCGGCTGCGCGGCGCCCTCAACCGGGTGGCGATGCGCGGCATCAACCGCATCCTCTTCCGGCGGGCCGGCGTCGTGGTGAGCAACTCGGCGCATATGCACCAGCTCGCCCGGGCAAAGGGCGCCCGGCATGCCATCCGGGTCAACACGCCCATCCCGCGGGACTTCCTCGATGCCCCCCTGGCGCCCCTGCGGATACCGCCCCGTCGGATCCTGTTCGTCGGCCGCCTGGCGGCGGAAAAGCGCGTGGAGGCCATCATCGACGCCGCCGAGGCCCACCCCGGGCTTGGCTTCCGCATCGCCGGTGATGGCCCGCTGCGCGCCGAGGTCGAGGCCGCCGCCGCGCGGCTCGGGAATCTCGAGTACGTCGGCTGGCTTGACCGCGACCGTCTGCTCGGCATGCTCGATGACAGCGACCTGCTGGTACTGCCCTCGAAGGTCGAGGCCTTCGGCACGGTGGCCCTGGAGGCCATGGTCCGGGGCCGACTGACGCTGGTCTCGCCCGGCTGCGGGATCACCGACTGGCCGGAACTCGCCGATGGCCTGCTGGTCATGGACAGCGAACAGACCGTCGCGGCGGCCCTCGCCGGAGTCCTCGCCCTGCCGCCCGATGCACTCGAGGCCCGCGCGCAGGCCGCCCGTGAGCGCAGCGCACGAATGGCGCGGCAGTGCGTCGATGAGTGGATGGCGCTGATCAAGCCGTCAACTACCCCGCCCTGAGGTGCGGAGCTTGTGAAAGCAGGCTGGGTTGACCAGGGAGAGCGGTGAAGATGCCGCTACGTTTGCAACAGGTCGTTAAGACTCTACCGGCGAATGCTTCCTCAGTTCGTCGCTCTGAAAGACCAGGATCATGCTGGTGAAAGGTAAAACGCCGAAGGTTTTGGTCGCCGCGAAAGCGGGAGCCGGTTGCAGACATTCCCGAGGGGAGCGGGCCGCAAGGCCCTGTCACCAGACCCGTAAGGGTTCTATTTTTGGAGAGCGTTGAAATGGCCGTTTTGGTGCTGGACAAGCGGAAAAAACCCCTGATGCCGTGTTCGGAGAAACGCGCACGGCTGATGCTGGAGCGGGGTCGTGCCGTGGTCCACAAAATGCGTCCGTTCACGATCCGGCTGAAGGATCGCACGGCGGAGGCATCCATATTGCAGCCGACCCGGATCAAGATCGATCCCGGCAGCAAGACCACCGGGGTGGCAGTCATCCGCGAGGATGATTCCAACCCTGAGCAGCAGCAGGTGTTGATGCTGATAGAGGTGGAGCACCGTGGCCACCATATCAAGGACGCATTGACCCAGCGCCGCGCCTTTCGGCGGCGTCGCCGGGGACAGTTGCGTCACCGGGCACCCCGGTTCGACAATCGCACCCGGCCTCAGGGCTGGCTGGCCCCGAGCCTTCAGCATCGGGTAGAGACCACACTTGCATGGGTAGCGCGGATGCGCCGACTGGCCCCGGTCACAGCCATCGACCAGGAGTTGGTTCGATTCGATACACAGGCGATGGAAGCCCCCGAGATCAGCGGCGTGGATTACCAGCAGGGGACATTGCACGGTTACGAGGTGCGCGAATACCTGCTGGAGAAGTGGCAGCGGCACTGCGCCTATTGCGGAGCCAGGGACTTGCCCCTGGAGGTGGATCACATCCACCCCCGGAGCCGGGGCGGATCGGATCGGGTCAGTAATCTGACCCTGGCTTGCCACGCATGCAATCAGGCCAAGGGGAATCAGCCCGTGGAAGCCTTTCTGGCCGATGACCCCAAGCGCCTGCAACGAATCAAGGCTCAGGCCAAGGCCCCGCTCAAGGATGCAGCAGCGGTCAATGCGACGCGCTGGGCGCTGTTTCAAGGTCTCAAGGCTACGGGCCTGCCCGTAACCACCGGCAGCGGCGGTCGCACCAAATTCAATCGTCAGCGGTTAGGCGTACCCAAGACCCATGCACTGGATGCGGCTTGCGTCGGTCAGGTCGCAGCGGTCACGGGCTGGAACGTGCCGACGCTGATGACGCGGTCCACGGGCCGGGGGAGTTATCAGCGCACGCGGCTCAACCGCTTTGGCTTTCCCCGTGGCTACCTGATGCGAAGCAAGCAGGCGAAGGGATTCCAGACCGGGGATCTGGTTCAGGCCCAGGTGCCTACCGGCAAGAAGGCGGGCGCGTATCAGGGCCGCGTCGCCATCCGCGCCACCGGCAGCTTCAATATCCAGACCCGAGAGGGTGTGGTCCAAGGCATTTCACACCGCCATTGCCGTCTGCTCCAACGGGCGGATGGCTATAGCTATACCTTCCAACCCAAACCACTACAGGAGGACGCGAGCAGGGCCGCGTGATCGTGCTGCGCACGATGCGCTATCCCTCCCCGCCCTGAAGCACCGGGTTTCTCGCGCAAAATGATGAGCCGTCCCGACATCCACCTGAGCATCCACGATGTCATGCCGGATACGCTGGCACAGGTCCGGTCACTCATCGATCTGTGCCATGCCTGTGGCTGGCCACCCGCG